>DATEXR010000150.1 GCA_035256765.1 Candidatus Deferrimicrobiaceae bacterium
ACGCTTCCGGGGGAAGGGGAAAAGGCGGAGCGGCTGAAACAGCTTTTCGGGCAATACCGGTCGGACATCAAGGTGATGGGCAATCCCGTGTTCGGGCGAGAAGCCCGGCGTAAGACCTATTTCGCCGAGCTTCTCCCTCTGTTCCAGCGGATCAAGGGCACGGCGGACGACATCCTCCGGATGAACCAGGAGAACATGGTGGCGATGGATGCGCGGGCCCGTCGGCAGGCGCTGTCGGTGCGGGGGCAGATGTACATGATGCTGCTCGCCGCCACGGTCGTCGCGGCGGTTTTCCTGTTTCTCACGGGAAAATGGATCCTGCGGCCGATCACCCGGCTGACGAATTCCGCCAAAGAGATCCAGAAAGGAAACCTGGACCTCGTCGTTCCCAGCGAATCCAGCGACGAGATCGGCCAACTCACCAAGGCGTTCGACGAAATGGCGGCCAGCCTGCGGGAATTCCGGCGAACCGGCCAGGCCAGGCTCCTGCGCATCCAGCGTTCCACCCAGCAGGCGTTCGACAGCCTGCCCGATGCGATCGCCGTGATCAATCCGGAGGGAGAGGTGGAAGTGGCGACCGAGACGGCGAGGGAGGCGTTCGGTTTGAAATCGAGCGCCCGGGTCCGGGATTTGCCTTCCCCGTGGATGGCCGGACTCTGTGAAAAGGCTCTTGCGAGCGGTCGCATTGCGGAGCTCGGGGGAGCCCAAGCCGTCGTGCAGCAGTTTGTCCGGAACGAGGAGCGATTCTACCGTCCCAGGGCCGTGCCGATCCTGGATTCGGGGAGAGCACCTGCGGGGGTCGTCCTGATTCTTCAGGACGTCACGCAGCAACGCCGGCAGGACGAGATGAAGAGCGGGGTGATCTCGACGGTCTCCCACCAGCTGAAGACCCCGCTTACCTCCATCCGTATGGCGATCCATCTGCTGCTGGATGAAAAAACCGGGATGCTGACCCCGAAGCAGGAGGACCTTCTGATGGCTGCCCGGGAAGACGCCGATCGGCTTCACACGATTGTGAGGGAACTCCTGGACATCGGCCGGATCGAATCGGGAAAGGCCCGGATGGATCTTGCTCGCCTCTCACCGCAAAAGGTGGTCCTGGAGGGATCGGAGCCGTACCGAAGCGCGGCCCGGGATCAAGGGGTGACTCTTGCCGTGGACGTGCCCGAGGATTTGCCCGAGGTATGGGCCGACCCGACACGGATCTCCCATGTCTTCGCCAACCTGCTCTCGAACGCCCTGAAATATACTCCTCCAGGAGGCAGCATCTCCCTTTCCGCCCAGGCGGGGGAGGAGGTCGTCCGGTTCCAGGTTTCCGATACCGGGATCGGGATCCCCGACAGGTATCTCCCCCGCATTTTCGAGCAATTTTTCCGCGTTCCCGACCAGGGGCCCGGGACGGGGGCGGGGCTGGGACTGGCCATCGTGAAAGAGATCGTGGAAGCCCACGGGGGAACCGTCGGCGTGGAAAGCCGCGAAGGAGCGGGGAGCACGTTCCTCTTTTCCCTCCGGAGAACGGACCGTACATTCATGGAGGCAAGACCATCATGATCGACACCATCTACGTGATCGTCCTCATCGTGTCGTTCGGCTTGTGTTCCCTGTTCTCCATGTCCCTGGAAAGGATGTGAACCCATGATGGACATTCTTGTTGGCATCGTCGGCGTTTTGCTGATCGTGTATCTCTTCGTGTCGGTCTTCAAACCCGAAAAATTCTAGGGAAGAGGTCGATCCCATGGATCGTTTCGGCTGGATTCAACTCGGGGTTTTCCTGGGCATCCTCCTGCTCCTTACCAAGCCGTTGGGCCTCCATCTCTACCGGGCCCTGGACGCGGAGGGGAAAACGTTTCTTGACCCGTTGCTCAAGCCCCTCGAACGGTTTTTTTACCGGCTTCTGCGGATCGACCCGAAAGCGGAGCAGGATGGGAAGCGGTACACGGTTTCCCTCCTGGCGTTCAGCCTGGTCGGGGCCGTCTTCACCTATGCGGTCCTGCGCCTGCAGCACCTGCTGCCGCTCAACCCTCAGAGGCTCGGTCCCGTGAGCGAGCACCTCTCCTTCAACACGGCGGTGAGCTTCACCACGAACACCAACTGGCAAAGCTACGGGGGGGAGTCCACGATGTCGACCTTCTCCCAAATGGTGGGGCTCGCCTTTCACAACTTCGCCTCCGCCGCCTCCGGCATCGCGGTGGCCGCGGCGCTCGTGCGCGGGATCGCGCGGCATACCGCCAAAACGATCGGCAACTTCTGGGTGGATCTGGTCCGGATCCACCTTTACGTGCTGTTCCCCATCTGCCTTCTCTACGCGGTCTTCCTCGTCTCCCAGGGGATGATCCAGAACTTCAAGCCGTATGAGAGCGCCAGGCTCGTGGAGCCGATGACCGTGGAAGTTCCGAAGAGGGATGCCCAGGGACAGCCGGTCAAGGACGCCAAAGGGAATCCCGTAACGGAAAAACAGGCCGTGGAGACCCAGACCATCGTGCAGGGCCCGATGGCTTCGCAGGTGGCGATCAAGATGCTGGGGACCAACGGGGGCGGGTACGTGAACGCCAACGCCGCGCATCCTTATGAAAACCCGACCCCTCTGTCCAACTTCATCCAGATCCTCTCGATCTTCCTGATCCCCAGCGGTCTCACCTATTACCTGGGGCGGATGGCGAAGAACCAGCGGCACGGATGGTCGGTGTGGGGGGCGATGGCCGTCCTGTTCCTTGCCGGGGTCCTTCTCTGCTGGTGGGCGGAAGGAGCGGGAAACCCCCGGCTGCACGCGCTGGGGGTGGATCCGGCCTACGGGAACATGGAGGGGAAGGAGGTCCGTTTCGGGATCTTCAACTCCGCCCTGTTCGCCACCGTGACCACGGACGCCTCCTGCGGAGCGGTGAACGCGATGCACGACTCCTTCACGCCTCTCGGGGGCCTCGTTCCGCTGATCAACATGCAGCTGGGAGAGGTGGTCTTCGGCGGGGTGGGCGCGGGCCTGTATGGGATGCTGGTCTTCGTGGTGCTCACCGTGTTCCTGGCGGGGCTGATGGTGGGGCGGACACCCGAGTATCTCGGGAAGAAGATCGAGTCATACGACGTGAAGGTGAGCGCGCTTGCCGTGCTGATCCTCATCTTCGACATCATGGGTTTCACGGCGTGGGCGGTTGTCAGCCAATGGGGTCTTGCCGGCCTGAACAACGCGGGCCCGCACGGATTCAGCGAGATCCTGTACGCGTTCTCTTCCGGCACGGGCAACAACGGGAGCGCCTTCGCGGGACTCACCGCCAACACCTATTGGTACAACACGACGCTTGGGCTAGCGATGCTGATCGGGCGGTTCTTCTTCATCGTGCCCGTCCTTGCGCTCGCCGGGAACCTGGCGAAGAAGAAGATCGTCCCGGAAAGCGGCGGAAGCTTCCCGGTCTCGGGCGTGATGTTCGCCCTGCTGCTGGTGGGCACGGTCCTGATCGTCGGCGTGTTGTCGTTCTTCCCCGCTCTTTCCCTGGGGCCCATCGTCGAGCATTTCCTGATGGTCCATTCCAACATCGTCTTCTAGAGAGGAAATCCTCCATGGCCGCCAGAAAACATTCCTTGTTCGAGCCCGAAATCCTGCGGCAGGCCGCCGCCGCGTCGTTTTCCAAGCTGCACCCGCGGTCGCTGATGAAAAACCCCGTGATGTTCGTCGTCGAAGTGGGGGCGTTCCTCACGACCGTCTCGCTCTTCTTCCGGCCGGGGAACGAGCCGCTGGGGTTCGGTCTGCAGGTGGCCGTCTGGCTGTGGTTCACGGTGCTGTTCGCCAACTTCGCCGAGGCCATGGCCGAGGGGCGGGGCAAGGCGCAGGCCGACGCGCTCCGCAAGACCCGAACCCAGACGATGGCGAATCGGCTTCGAATGGATGGCTCGCTGGAAACGGTCCCTGCGGAACAACTGAGAAAAGAAGATGTCGTGATCGTGAGCGCCGGGGAAATCATCCCCGGCGACGGTACGGTGGTCGAAGGGGTGGCCTCCGTAGACGAGTCCGCCATCACGGGGGAATCCGCGCCCGTGATCCGCGAGGCGGGCGGCGACCGCAGCGCCGTCACGGGGGGGACCCGCGTCCTGTCGGACCGGATCAAGGTCGTGATCACCGCGAACCCGGGGGAGAGCTTCCTGGATCGAATGATCCAACTGGTGGAAGGCGCGGAGCACCAGAAGACGCCGAACGAGATCGCCCTGACGATCCTCCTGTCGGCGCTGACGATCATCTTCCTCGTCGTGGTCATGACCCTCAAGTTCTTCGGGATCTATTCGGGCGTTTCCTTCTCCGTCACCGTCCTGGTGGCGCTGCTCGTCTGCCTCATCCCCACCACCATCGGGGGTCTGCTCTCCGCCATCGGGATCGCCGGGATCGACCGGCTCGTCCAGAAGAACGTCCTCGCCATGAGCGGTCGCGCGGTGGAGGCGGCGGGGGACGTGAACGTCCTTCTCCTCGACAAAACGGGGACGATCACGCTGGGCGACCGGCAGGCGACGGAGTTCCTCCCGGCGAAGGGAGTGACCGTCGAGGAGCTGGCGGACGCCGCCCAGTTTGCCTCGCTGGCCGACGAGACGCCGGAAGGGCGCAGCATCGTCGTGCTGGCGAAACAGTTCGGCCTCCGGGGGAGGAACCTCGCGGAGATGCCCAACGCCCATTTCTTCGCCTTCTCGGCGCAGACGCGGATGAGCGGCGTGGATGTGGACGGGAGGAAGATCCGCAAGGGGGCGGCCGACGCCGTCAGGAACTTCGCCGGGGGCCGGTTCCCCGCGGAAGTGGAGGACTCGATTACCCGCGTTTCTTTCCAGGGCGGGACCCCCTTGGTCGTCGCGGACAGCGCCCGGATCCTCGGGACGGTGCACCTGAAAGACATCGTCAAGGGGGGCCTGAGCGACCGGTTCGAGCGGTTCCGCGCGATGGGGATCAAGACGGTGATGATCACCGGGGACAACCCCCTCACGGCGGCCGCGATCGCCAGGGAGGCCGGAGTGGACGACTTCCTGGCGGAGGCGAAGCCCGAGCACAAACTGGCTCTCATTCGGAAGGAACAGGCGGCAGGATACCTGGTTGCCATGACGGGAGACGGCACCAACGACGCCCCCGCCCTGGCCCAGGCCGACGTGGGGGTGGCGATGAACACGGGGACCCAGGCCGCCAAGGAGGCGGGGAACATGGTGGACCTGGACTCCAACCCCACCAAGCTCATCGAGATCGTGGAGATCGGCAAGCAGATGCTCATGACACGGGGGGCGCTCACCACCTTCAGCATCGCCAACGACGTGGCCAAATATTTCGCCATAATCCCGGCCATGCTGATCGGCGCCTTCCCGGTGATCGGACCGCTGAACATCATGCGGCTGGTTTCCCCCCAGAGCGCCATCCTGAGCGCCGTTATCTTCAACGCCCTCATCATCGTCGCGCTCATCCCCCTGGCCCTCCGCGGGGTGCATTTCCGGCCGCTGGGCGCTGGGGCGCTGCTGCGCCGCAACCTCCTGATCTACGGGCTGGGCGGGGTGCTGCTCCCCTTCCCGGGG
>DATEXR010000151.1 GCA_035256765.1 Candidatus Deferrimicrobiaceae bacterium
CATATCTATGAGCCCCCCGAGGCGGCGGTGGACAAGGCGATGGCGTCCCATCTCATCTCGCGGACCCTTCCCTGGGTGAAAAAGGTGGTCGTGGACGGCCTCGTCGTGGAGTACCCGAACCGGGAGAGGGCCCACGAGGGCCTGCGGACCGACATCGCGACGTTCTACCGGAACCGGTATCCGGAGGTGTACAAGGCCCGGAAGGCCGACGTGGAGAAGGCGATCGATACCGCGATCAACATTTACAACCACAGCGTCTTCCCGGACATGAAGGTGAACTGGAAGACGTACGCCTCGAATATCGGGCACCGGAACTGGCCGGGCTGCTTCCGTTGCCACGACGGCAGGCACGTCTCTAAAAGCGGGAAGGTCCTGACCACGGAGTGCTCCACCTGTCACACCATGCCGGAACGCGGCCCTCTCGCGCCCCTCGGGGCGATGATGCCCGGCCCCAAGATGGCGTGGCACCCCATGAGCCTGGAAGGGAAGCATGCCCGCACCTTGTGCAACAAATGCCACTCCGCGGGGTACCGCCCCCCCAACGACTGCGCCGAGTGCCACAAGATCGATAAATCCGCCCCCATGATGTCCATGGCCTGCGGGGACTGCCACACGAAGAAGTTCGAGGCGCAACCGGTCACGCCCTGCCGGGAGTGCCACCCGGTCCTGCCCGGCCTCCACCGGAAAGGGGAGCACCCCGGCCTTTCCTGCACGGAGTGCCACCGTCCCCACGTGTGGGAAGTCACGGGGCGCGATACCTGCCTGGCGTGCCACGGCGACAAGGCGGATCACAACGTAGAGGGGGCATGCGTCGACTGCCACGATTTCCGGGGGACGTCCGCCCCGGGCAAGACCCGTTCCGGGTGATCCCCTACTTCGAGCAGCCCGTTCTCGTCCTCGGGCCGGTGAAACTGTACGCCTTCGGCATCTTAGTCGCGATCGCCATGCTCGCGGGCATCCAGGGAACGCTTGTCCGGTGCCGGAAGCTCTCCCTGGACACCGACCTGTGCGCGGACCTGCTGTTCTTCCTGCTGATCGCGGCGTTCGTGTCGGCCCATCTCTTCGCCATCCTCGCGTACTTTCCCCGCGAGGCGGCGAAAAACCCGTGGATGATCCTGAAGATCTGGGAGAACATCAGCTCCTTCGGCGGGATCATCGGCGCGCTGTTCGGGATCTGGCTCTTCTGCCGATGGAAATCGCCTCCCCTGCCTCCCGGCACCGGCTGGAGATATCTCGAC
>DATEXR010000152.1 GCA_035256765.1 Candidatus Deferrimicrobiaceae bacterium
GAGGCCGTGCATCGAGAGGGTCGATGCACCGCTGCCGGCGAGACGCCCGACCGAGGCGTACCCGCTGCGGTACGGTGAGGGAGGGCAACGAAGGCGGAGCGGATGCAGCGGCCCTCGAATGCCGGGATCTGAGGGAATGGATTTCTGGGGGCCGGCGCCCGCTTGCGAGGATATAAAATCCCGGGGCCCCTGGCTCGCGGAGGGGTCCCCTCGGCTACGCTCGCGACCTTCGCCCGCTCGCTGCCGTTCCGCTCGACGCAAGTTCTGCCTCGCTCCACAGGCCGCCTCGTCGACCCCCCGCATCGCCCCGGGGCCCCGGTTACCGTTGCCATCGCAACCGGGCGCACGTCCGCGGCGCCCTCCGCAGGGCGTGCAGGCGGCGGAGCGAGCTTATTCCAGGGCGGCGGTCATGGCGGACTTGCTTTCCATCCACCGTTTCAGGCCCGCGTGCTCGGGGCGCGAGAGGTCCGGGTCCCGCTCCAGCAGGAGGTCGGCGATCTCGCGGGACTTGGCGAGCATCCGGGCGTCCCGGACGATGTCGGAAAAGACGAGGTCGGGGATCCCCGACTGGCGCACGCCGGCGAAGTCCCCGGGCCCGCGGATCTTCAGGTCCTCCTCGGCGATCCGGAACCCGTCGTTCGTCTGTTCCATGACGGAGAGGCGCGCGGCCGCCTCTTCTCCCTGCTCCCCTCCCGCCATCAGGAAACAGGCGGAAGGGCGGCTCCCCCTTCCCACGCGCCCGCGGAGCTGGTGCAACTGCGAGAGCCCGAACCGCTCGGCATGCTCCACCATCATCACCGTGGCCTCGGGGACGTCGACGCCCACCTCGACGACCGTCGTGGAAACGAGGAGGCGTATCTCCCCTTTCTGAAAGCGGCGCATCACGGATTCCTTCTCGTCGGCCTTCATCCGCCCGTGCAGCAGGCCGACCCCCTCTCCGGGAAAGACCTGCCGGAGGCGTTCGTACGTCCTCTGGGCGTCCCGCAGCGTCAGTTTTTCCGACTCCTCCACGAGGGGAAGGACGATGTACGCCCGCCCTCCCGACTGCAGGTCCTTGCGGACCCTCTCCCAGGCCTCCTTCCTCCGGCCTTCCGCCACGACACGGGTCTCCACCGGGGTCCTGCCGGGAGGCATCTCGTCGATGACGGAGACGTCCAGATCCCCGTAGAGGGTCATCGCCAGCGTCCGGGGGATGGGGGTCGCGGTCATCACGAGGAGATGGGGGGACAGCTTCCCCTTCCCCCGGAGGGCCGCCCGCTGGAGGACGCCGAACCGGTGCTGTTCGTCGATGATCCCCAACGCCATCTTCCGGAACTCGACCCCTTCCTGGATGATGGCATGCGTCCCGATCACCACGTCCGCCTCGCCGCCCCGTATTTCCTTCCGCGCCCTCTCCCTCTCTTTCGCCGAAAGCGAGGAGGTAAGAAGGAGGATCTTCGCCGGGAGGCCGCGGCACAGGGCGGAAAACCGGTGGAAATGCTGCTCCGCGAGGATCTCGGTGGGGGCCATGAGCGCCGTTTGCGCCCCTTTGCGCCAGGCGACCATGGACGCCACCCAGGCGACGATCGTCTTTCCGCTTCCCACGTCCCCCTGCAGCAGGCGGTGCATCGGGATGGGCCGGGACATGTCCTTGAGGATCTCGTTCAGGACCCGGCGCTGCGCTTCGGTCAGCCGGAAAGGAAGCCGCCGCTTGATCTCCTCCACGATCTCCCGGTCCCATGGCAGGGGCTCCGCGGCCTCTTTCAACACCCCGGAACGGCGCCTGGCCAGCACCCACTGGACGTAGAACAGCTCCCCGAAGATGAGCCTCTGCTGGGGAGGGGCGGAAAAGGCAAGAAGCGATTCCGCGTCCGCCACGGCCACGGGGAAATGAAGGGTCGCCAGCGACTCGTGAATCGGGGGAACTCCCGCGCTCTCGAGCATCCAAGGCGGAAAGAATTCCGTTTCCGTCGCGGCATACTTGCGGACGACCTCCCACAGGATCTTCCGGAGCGTTCGCTGCGGAATCCCCTCGACGTCGGGATAGACCGGCACGATCCGCCCCATGTTCCCGGGGTCGTCCTCGTCTCCCACTCCCAGGATCTCGGGGTGATGCATTTCCGTCCGGAACTGGAATAGACGGACCGTCCCGCAAAGAGCGACGGTTTCCCCGACCCGGAACCGGTCCGCAAGCGACGGGTGGAAATGGAACCACTTGGCCGAAAGACGCCCGGTGCCGTCGGAGAGGACCACTTCGAGAAAGCGCCTTCCTCCCCACCCCCGTCCGCCACCGCGCACCCCGAGAATCTGCCCTTTCACCGGCACGGTCATTCCGGGCGTAAGCGATCGAAGGGGGACGATCCTCCTGCGGTCTTCGTACCCTTTCGGAAAGAAGAAGAGAGCGTCCTGCGGGGTCCGGATCCCGCGGGCGGCGAGCCTCTCGGCGAGCCTTGGCCCCACTCCCTTGACATACTGGATGGAGGGGGTCTCGGCCACCCTACCGCCCGGAACCGCCACCTTGCGCGCCTTGCCGGGCCTGCCGTCCCCGCGCACCGTGGTATTCCTGCAGACTCTTGACGGAGAGATCTTCCCCGATCAGGTGAACGATCGCGTGGGCCACCGCCTTCGCCGCGGCGAGCGTCGTGACGTACGGGATGTTGTAGACGAGCGCGGTCCGGCGGATGTAGTACGAATCGGCTTTCGACTGCGCCCCGAGCGGCGTGTTGATTACGAGCGCGATCTCCCCGTTCTTGATCAGGTCGGCGACGTGCGGCCGCCCCTCGTTGATCTTCAGGACGGGTTCCGACGGGATGTCGTGTCGGTTGAGGAAATCCGAGGTGCCCCCGGTGGCCGCGATCCGGAAACCGCACTCGTGCAGCATCCGCACGGGGGGGAGCATCCCCTCCTTGTCGGCGTCCCGGATGCTTACGAACACCTTGCCCGCTTTAGGCAGCATCATCCCCGCCGCGATCTGCGACTTGGCGAAGGCCCGCCCGAAATTGGAGTCGATCCCCATCACTTCCCCCGTGGATTTCATCTCGGGGCCGAGAATCGTATCCACGCCGGGGAACTTGATGAAGGGGAACACTGCCTCCTTGACGCTGATGTGATCCGGGACGATGGTTTCCGTCAGGCCGAGGTCGGCGAGCTTCCGGCCCACCATGACCTTGGCCGCCAGTTTCGCCAGGGGGACCCCGATCGCCTTGCTCACGAAGGGGATGGTGCGGGAGGCGCGGGGATTGACCTCCAGGAGGAAGATCTCCCCCTTCTTGACGGCGAACTGCACGTTCATCAGCCCCACCACCCCGAGCTCCTTTGCAAGGGCCTTCGTCTGGCGCATGATCTCCTGCGTGATCCCGTCGGAAATCGAGTGCGGCGGAAGGGAACAGGCGGAATCGCCCGAGTGGATCCCCGCTTCCTCGATATGCTCCATGACCCCCCCGATGACGACGGTTTCCCCGTCGGCGATCGCATCGACGTCGATCTCAATGGCGTCCTCGAGAAACTTGTCGATGAGCACCGGTTTTTCCTCCGACGCCTGGACGGCGTCCGTGAGGTACTGCCGAAGGCCTCCCTCGTCATGCACGATCTCCATGGCCCTTCCCCCCAGGACATACGAGGGCCGCAGGAGAACGGGGTACCCGATCCGCCCCGCGATCGTCACCGCCTCGTCGGCGGATCGCGCGATCCCGTTCGGGGGCTGCTTGAGTCCCAAACGATCGAGGAGCTCCTTGAACCGCTCCCGGTCCTCGGCCCGGTCGATGCTGTCCGGCGAGGTCCCCAGGATCGGCACCCCTTCCCGTTCGAGGGGGACGGCGAGATTCAACGGCGTCTGGCCGCCGAACTGCACGATGACGCCGATGGGCTTCTCCTCGTCGATGATGGCAAGGACGTCCTCTTTGGTGAGCGGCTCGAAGTAGAGCCTGTCCGAGGTGTCGTAGTCGGTCGACACGGTCTCGGGGTTGCAGTTGACCATGATCGCCTCGTACCCCTCCTCCCGCAGGGCGAAGACGCCGTGCACGCAGCAGTAGTCGAACTCGATCCCCTGCCCGATCCGGTTGGGGCCGCCCCCGAGGATGATCACCTTCTTTCGGGAGGAGGGGATCGATTCGTTCTCCTCGTCGTAGGAGGAATAGAAATAGGGGGTGTACGCCTCGAACTCCGCCCCGCACGTATCCACTCTCCGGAAGCCGGGCCGTACACCCGCCCGCAGGCGGAGCACCCGGACCGAATCCTCGCTCATTCCGAACAGGCGGGCGAGCCTCCGGTCGGAAAACCCCATCGACTTTGCCCGCCGAAGCGTTTCCGTCTCCTCACCGGGAACGTTTGCGGCTCCCGCAAGCTCCCGGAACCGCTCTCCCCGGGCGAGCAGCACCGTCTCCTCCTCGATGATCTGGCGGATATTCTCGAGAAACCAGATGTCGATCCCGGTCAGCCGGTTGATCTCCTCGATCCGGATCCCCTCCCGGATCGCCTCCCCGATGAAGAGCAGCCGCCGGGAATTGGGCCGTCGAAGCTTTTCCTCGACCGCCTTCCTCCGGGTTTCCGGGGACCCCGACTCCGGCCTCGGAAGCACCGGATCAAAGCCGTACACGCCGATCTCGAGGGAACGGATGGCCTTCTGGAGGGATTCCTTGAAGGTCCGGCCGATCGCCATCACCTCCCCCACCGACTTCATCTGCGTGCCGAGGAGATCCTCCGTCTGGGGGAACTTCTCGAAGGTGAACCGGGGGATTTTGGTCACCACATAGTCGATGGTGGGCTCGAAGGAGGCGGGGGTCTCCCGGGTGATGTCGTTGGGGATCTCGTCGAGCGTGTAGCCGACCGCGAGCTTCGCGGCGATTTTCGCGATGGGGAAGCCGGTCGCCTTCGAGGCCAGCGCGGAGGACCGGGAGACGCGGGGGTTCATCTCGATGACCACCATCTCCCCCGTGTCGGGGTGGACGGCGAACTGGATGTTGCTCCCCCCCGTGTCCACGCCGATTTCCCGGATGATGCCGATGGCGGCGTTCCGCATCCGCTGATACTCCTTGTCGGTGAGCGTCTGCGCGGGCGCGACCGTGATCGAATCGCCGGTGTGGATCCCCATCGGGTCGAGGTTCTCGATCGAGCAGATGATCACCACGTTGTCGTTCAGGTCCCGCATCACCTCGAGCTCGAACTCCTTCCATCCGATGACCGACTGCTCGATGAGGACGGTCCGTTTCGGGGAGGCGTCCAGGGCCCAGCGCACGGCGTCCTCGTACTCTTCCCGGTTGTAGGCTATCCCTGCGCCCGTCCCCCCGAGGGTGAAGGAGGGCCGGATGATGGCGGGATATCCGATCGCCGGGATGACTCCGAGCGCCTCGTCGAGGGAACGGACGTACCCGGAGAGCGGGACGACGAGACCCAGCTTCTCCATCGCCTTCCGGAAGAGGTCCCGGTCTTCGGCCTTCTGGATGGCCTCGAAATTGGCCCCGATGAGCTCCACGCCGTATTTCTCGAGCACGCCCATCTCGTGCAGCGAGACGGCGATATTGAGGCCGGTCTGGCCTCCAATGGTGGGGAGAAGGGCGTCGGGCCGCTCCCGGGCGATGATCTTCTCCACCATCTCCGGGGTGATCGGCTCGATGTAGGTCCGGTCGGCGAAGTCGGTGTCGGTCATGATGGTCGCGGGGTTGCTGTTGACGAGAACGACGGTGAACCCCTCCTCCTGGAGCGCCTTGCATGCCTGGGTCCCGGAGTAGTCGAACTCGCACGCCTGCCCGATGATGATGGGGCCCGAGCCGACCAGGAGGATTTTCCGGATGTCGGTCCGTTTCGGCACTAGATCTCCTGGAGGAATACGTTGTCGAGCCCAAGCCGCCTGGCGGTCTCCACGGCGCGCTCGTACTCGTCGGGGGTGAGCCTGCGGTCCAGCCCGGGAACCGATGCGGCCTGGTACGCGGGGAAATACTGGCCCATGAGGGACAAGGGGACTTGCGGCCCGTAGGTCTCCCGCAGGCGCGCGAGCACCTTTTCGGTCTCGTCCCCCTTCCCCGGGATCACGAGGTGGCGGAGGAGAACCCCCTTCCGCGCGATTCCATCCTCTCCCGGGGAAAGCGGCCCCACCTGCCGGAACATCTCCGAGACCGCCGCCGCGTTGTGGGCGGGATAGTCCGGCGTGGCGGAAACGTCCTCCGCCAGCCGGGGCGACACGTATTTCACGTCCGGGAGATAGATGTCGACCACCCCCTCGAGCAGGGCGAGGGCCCCGGGGGAATCATACCCGTTGCTGTTGTACACCACGGGGAGGGTGAATCCCTTTTCCCGGGCGGCTGCCACCGCGCCGATGAGCTGGGGGACGTGAGGCGTCGGGGTGACGAAGTTGACGTTGTGAGTCCCTTTCCGCTCCAGCCCCAGCAGCCGCTCTCCCAGTTCTTCCGTCGACATCCTCTCCCCGACGCCCAGCTGGCTGATCGGATAATTCTGGCAGAAGATGCATTTCATGTTGCAGTGGCTGAAAAACACCGTCCCCGAACCGCGGGCTCCCGAGATCGGGGGCTCCTCCCCGTGGTGCACCGACACGGCGGCGACGCGAAGGGAGATTCCGGCCCCGCAGAACCCCGTCTCCCCGTTCCGGCGGTTCACTCCGCACCCGCGCGGGCACAGGCGGCAGCGCTCCAGGGTGCGCACCGCCCTCGCATGCCGCTTCCGCAGACTCGCGACGTCCATCTACGGTTCCTCTTCTCCGGCGAGAAGCCGGTAGAAGCGGGTGAACAGGTAGCGGGAGTCGTGGGGGCCCGGAGAGGCTTCCGGGTGATACTGGACTGAGAAGCAGCGCAGCGAGGGGACGCTCAAACCCTCCACCGTCCTGTCGTTGAGGTTGACGTGAGTGACCCGGGCCCGGTCCCCCAGGGACGTCTCGTCCACCGAGAAATTGTGATTCTGGCTCGTGATCTCTACCTTGCCGGTGAAAAGATCCATCACCGGCTGGTTGCATCCATGGTGCCCGAACGAAAGCTTGAACGTCTTCCCCCCGAGGGCGAGACCCATGATCTGATGCCCGAGGCAGATCCCGAAGACCGGCACCTTCCCCAGCAGTTCGCTTACGGTCCGGATGGCGTACGGGACGCCTTCGGGATCGCCGGGGCCGTTGGAGAGAAAGACGCCGTCGGGCCGCTTCGCCAGGATCGCGGATGCGGTGGTCTCCGAGGGGACCACCGTCACCTCCATGCCGTGGGACACGAGCATCCGCAGGATGTTCTGCTTGATCCCGTAGTCGATCGCTACGACCCTCGGGAATTGATCGAACCGGTTCCGGTACTCGGAGGCGGGGAGGTATCCTTTTGCGATGTCCCAGTCTCCGCTCTCCCACCGGGTTTCCCGGGTCGACGTGACCTCCCGGACGAGGTCGCGCCCGACGATCGGGGGGAGATCCCTGGCTTTTTTCACGAGACGGTTTTCCTCGTAGTCGACGGAGGAGATGACCCCCATCTGCGACCCGCCGTCGCGAAGACGTCTTGTCAGGGCCCGGGTGTCGACGCCCGTGATCCCGCAGATGTGGTATCGGCGGAGGTACCCGTCAAGAGACTCCACGTGGCGCCAGTTCGAGGGAAGTCGCCACACCTCCCGCACGATGAACCCTTCCACCCAGGGGCGGGAGGATTCGACGTCCTCCGGATTGATCCCGGTGTTCCCGATCTCGGGATAGGTCATCGTCACCATCTGTCCCTTGTAGGAGGGGTCGGTGAGCACCTCCTGGTACCCCGTCATCCCCGTGTTGAAGACGACTTCCCCGCCGCTCTCCCCGATGTGCCCGAACGCGGTCCCGCGGTACACGGTCCCGTCGGCAAGTGCGAGGAGCGCTTTCCGCTCAGACATCGGGGGGAACCCCCCGGAGGAGGGAATGCGTGATCCGCCCGCGGCAGAGGACGGCGACCGCCCGCCCCTTCATCTTCCACCCGAAGAAGGGGCTGTTTTGCGATTTGGACCGGACGTCCGACTCCCGGAACTCCCACTCCGCGTCCGGGTCCACGATCGTGACGTCGGCGTCGGCGCCCCGGCGGAGGGACCCTTTCCCCTTCAACCCGAGGATCCGGGCGGGCGCCGCGCTGAAAAGGTCGGCGAGGCGTGCCGGGGAGACCTTCCCGCCCGCGAGGAGCGCCATCGACAGCGGAAGAGCGGTCTCGAGCCCGATGATCCCGTTGGACGCCCCGACGAACTCGCACCGCTTCGTTAACACGTCGTGCGGGGCATGATCGCTCGCGATGACATCGATCGTCCCGTCCACGATCCCCTCGAGGACCGCCATCCGGTCCTCTTCCCCCCGAAGTGGGGGGTTCATCTTCGCGTTCGTGTTGTACCCCTCGATCGCGGCGTCGGTGAGGGTGAAATAGTGCGGCGCGGTTTCCCCCGTGACCCGAAGCCCCGCCCGTTTCGCCATCCGGAGGAGATCGACCCCCATCTTCGTGCTGATGTGCTGGATGTGGATGCGTCCGCCGGTTTGCCGTGCGAGGAGAATGTCCCGGGCGATGGCGACCTCCTCGGCGGCGTGGGGGATCCCCGGGATCCCGAGCCGGAAGGCAGTCCACCCTTCGTTCGCGGCTCCGCCTTCGGAAAGTTCGCACTCCTCCGCGTGTTCCAGGATCAGGAAATCGAACGCCCTGGCGTATTCGAGCGCCCGCCTCAGGAGCAGCGGATTCCGGATCGGTTTCCCGTCGTCCGAGAACGCGACCGCCCCCGCTTCGAAAAGTTCCACGAAGTCGGTCATCTCCTTCCCTTCCATCCCCCGGGTGACGGCGGCCACGGGGAAGACGTTCGCCGTCCCTTGCGATGCCGCCTTCTCCCGGATGTAGCGGGTCACCTCGGGGTGGTCGTTCACCGGGCTGGTGTTCGCCATGCAAACCACGGAGGAGAATCCTCCGGCTGCTGCTGCGGCCGTTCCCGAGCGGATGTCCTCTTTCCACTCGTACCCGGGATCGCGGAGGTGGACGTGCATGTCGATCAGACCCGGAAGCACCCATTTTCCCCCCGCGTCGATCACCCTCCCGTCGAATTTCCCCGGAGAGCCCGCGCCGGGGAGGATATCCATGATTTTTCCTTCCGCGATGACGATACTCCCTGTCTCGTCTTTTCCCGTTTCGGGATCGATCACGCGCCCTCCCTCAATGAGCAGCATTGTGTCCTCCCGCGAGAAGATAGAGGAGCGCCATGCGGATGGCGACACCGGTCTCTACCTGGTTCAATATGATCGACTGCGCGCTGTCGGCCAGTTCGTCGGACAGTTCCACTCCTCGATTGATCGGCCCCGGGTGCATGATCACGGCGTCCTTTTTCGCCAGGGAAAAAATTCCGCTGTTCAGACCGTACGTGCGGGAATACTCCCGAATAGACGGGAAATACGCGGTTTTTTGCCTCTCGAGTTGGATCCTGAGCATCATTACGACATCGGCGTCCCGGACCGCCTCCCGGATGTCGTTCGTCACGTTGGCCCCTCCCCGCGCCATTTCCCTCGGGAGGAGGGTGGAAGGGCCGCAGAGCCAAAGATCCGCTCCCATCCTGCCCAGGGAATGGAGGTTGGAACGGACGACTCTGCTGTGAAGAATATCTCCTATTATTGAAACCTTAAGGCCTTTTATCTTTCCTTTAACTTTAAGAATGGAGAACAGATCCAGAAGCCCCTGCGTCGGATGTTCGTTCGATCCGTCCCCGGCGTTGATGACGGAACACGAAACGTGACGCGACAGAAAGTGGGCCGCCCCGGACGCCGGATGACGCATGACGATGATATTCGGTTTCATCGCGTCGATGTTCCTCGCCGTGTCCAGGAGGGTCTCCCCCTTCGCGACGCTCGAGGACGTGGAACTGAAGTTCACCACGTCCGCCGAAAGGCGCTTCCCGGCGATCTCGAAGGAGGTTCGCGTGCGGGTGCTCGCCTCGAAGAACAGGTTCACGACCGTCTTCCCCCGGAGGGCAGGCACTTTCTTGATGTCCCGCGTCAGCACCTCTTCCATCGACCGGGCGGTGTCGACGACGAACTCGATCTCCTCCGTGCTGAAGTCCGCCAGCCCGAGTACGTGCTTCCGCCTCCAGTCCATACGATTCATTCTCCCTTCCCGGGGGTGCTCTCCTTCAGCATCACCTTCCACTCCCCCGGTTTTCCCTCGACGACGGCTTCGATGGTCTCGTTTCGCGCGGTGGGAACGTTCCGGCCGACGTAGTCTGCCCGGATGGGCAGTTCGCGATGTCCCCGGTCGATCAGGACGGCGAGCTGGATGTTCATCGGGCGCCCGAAGTCGATCAGCGCGTCCATCGCCGCGCGGATCGTCCTTCCCGTGAACAGGACATCGTCGACGAGGACAACCTTCTTGTCATCGATCGAAAAGGGGATCTCCGTCCTTTTCAGCCGGGGCTGATATCCCGCCCGCGACAGGTCGTCACGATACAGAGTGATGTCCACGTATCCGGCCGGCACCTCCACTCCCTCGATCGACTGGATTTTTTTCTGGATGATCCGGGAAAGGGGGACCCCCCCGGAGCAGATCCCGACGAGCGCGATGTCTTCCGCCCCCTTGTTTTTCTCGAGAATCTCGTGGGTGATGCGGGAGATTACCCGATCCACGGCCTTGGCGTCCATGATCAACTTCCTTCCGCTCTTCTTCATCTTTCTTGACCTCTTTTGTCTGTGGGGCTATTGAAAGCGGGCAAAAAAAAACCCCCCCGGGCCCATGGGGAGGTGGTGTCGAACGATGATGCCAATGATTTCCATCCTTTGCTAACCTCACCGGATTAGCTTAAAAGGTTGGGAACGATTATACCTCCCCCGGTGCGCGTCGTCAACAGAAACGGGGCATTGCCTAGTGCAGCGTCTCGTAAATGACTTGACGCACCGATCCTCCGCCGGGATCGCAGGTGACAGGCAGCCATTCCGCGCACGGGCTCGCGGGGGGCTTCCTCTCGCTACGCTCGCGACCTTGCGCCCGCTCGCTGCCGGTTCCGCTCGACGCGATTTCTCCCCTTCGGCGGGACACTCCTCCAACCGTACTACCGACAACCTCCAGGAGTGTCCCCCCGCTGCGAGGAACCCCCCGCTGCGCCCTGTGCGCGCAGACGGACTCGATTGCCCATGGGTTTTACGAGACGCTTCCCTATCGCAATACTCCCCCGAGGCGGTTCCACCGCACGAGTTCCGGATAGCGCCAGACCTCGTACCATCCCACGTTGGCGCTCCAATCGATGGAAAAATAGATGAACAGGGCTTTCCCGACGATCGCGTCCTCGTCGACGAATCCCCAGAACCGGGAGTCGTAGGACCGATCCCGGTTGTCTCCCATGGCGAAATATTTCCCCGGCGGGATTTCCACCCGCGGCATGTTGTCCCGGTTCCGCCCGAACCCCTCGACCGAGTTCCCGTCGGCAAACCGGGTGTAGTCCTCGCGCAGCGGCTTGCCGTTCCGGTACACCACCTTGTCCCGGATCTCCATCGTGTCGCCCGGGACGCCGATGACGCGCTTGATGAAATCCTTGCTGGGATCTTCCGGGAACACGAAGACGATGATGTCGCCGTGCCGGGGGGTCGTGTACGAGAGCACCCTGCCCCTCGTGTAGGGGATGTGATACCCGTAGAGGAATTTGTTGACGAAGATATGATCGCCGACCAGCAGGGTGTTCTCCATCGATCCCGAAGGGATCTTGAACGCCTGGATGACGAAAGTCCGCACCAGCAGGGCGATCAGCAGCGCAACGGCAAATGCCTCGACGTACTCGCGAATCTTCCCTTTTCGGCGCATCTCTTCTCCCGCACGGCCGGCGTGGTTTGCCGCCTTCCCGGTCATTCCTTGACCTTCAGGATGGAGAGAAAGGCCTCCTGGGGAATCTCCACGGTACCGACCTGCTTCATCCTCTTTTTGCCCTCTTTCTGCTTCTCCAGCAGCTTTCTTTTCCGCGTGATGTCGCCCCCGTAGCATTTCGCAATGACGTTTTTACTGATCGCCCTCACCGTTTCCCGGGCGATCACTTTCGAGCCGATGGCGGCCTGGATCACGACCTCGAACAGCTGCCGGGGGATGAGTTTTCGTAAGCGTTCGGCCACGTCCCGACCCTTGAAATACGCCTGGTCGCGGTGGACGATGAGCGAAAGGGCGTCCACCTTCTCCCCGTTGATCAGGATGTCCAGCTTCACGAGGTCCGAGCGGCGGAACTCGTGCAGGTCGTAATCCATGGAGGCGTATCCGCGCGAAGCGGTTTTCAGCTTGTCGTAGAAGTCGAGGACGATCTCGTTCAGAGGCAGCTCGTACTCGAGGATGACCCGGTTCGAGGAGAGAAATTTCATCTGCCGCTGCAGCCCCCGCCGCTCCTCGCACAGCTTGATGATCGCGCCCAGGTGCTCCGACGGCAGGTGGATGGTTGCGAGGATGATCGGTTCCTCGATGTGGTCGAGCGCGAGCGGGTCGGGAAGCCGTGCCGGGCTGTCGACTTCCGTCACGCTCCCGTCCCGGCAGATGGCCCGGTACCCGACGGTCGGGGCGGTCGTGATGAGTTCCACCCCGTACTCACGCTCCAGCCGCTCCTGCACGATTTCCATGTGGAGGAGGCCCAGGAAGCCGCATCGGAATCCGAACCCGAGGGCCACGGACGTTTCCGGCTCGGCGGTGAACGAGGAGTCGTTCAGCCGCAGTTTTTCGATCGCGGTGCGCAGCTGCCCGAAATTGTCGGAGACGACGGGATAGAGCCCCGCGAAAACCATCGGCCGGATCACCTGGAAGCCGGGCAGAGGGACCGCCGCGGGACGCTTCGCGTCGGTGATCGTGTCCCCGACTTTCGTTTCGTTGAGGTCCTTGATGTTGGCGATGACGAACCCGACCTCGCCGGGGCCCAGGGATTCCACTTCTTTGGGGTGCGGGGAGAAGACCCCGACCTTCTGGATTTCGAAGGTCCTTCCCGTGGACATCAGGGAGATCTTCTGGCCGACCGCAAGCCTGCCGTCGAATATCCTGGCCAGAATGACCACCCCCTGGTAGTTGTCGAACCAGGAATCGACGATCAGCGCCTTCGTGGGCGCGTTCTCGTCCCCGGAGGGGGGCGGAACGAGCCGCACCACGGCCTCGAGGATTTCCTCGACGCCGGTCCCCTTCTTGGCGCTGACCGCGATCATCCCCTTGGTGTCGAGCCCGATCACGTCCTCGATCTCCTGCCGGACCCGGTCGGGCTCTGCGTTGGGCAAATCGATCTTGTTCAGAACCGGAATGATTTCCAGATTCTGGGCGAGCGCCATGTACACGTTCGCGAGCGTCTGGGCCTCTACCCCCTGGGACGCGTCGACGACCAGGATCGCTCCCTCGCAGGCGCAGAGACTGCGGGACACCTCGTAGGAGAAGTCGACATGCCCCGGAGTGTCGATCAGGTTGAACACGTACTCCCTGCCGTCCTTCCCGCGGTGGTTCATTCGGACGGTCTGGGCCTTGATGGTGATCCCTCTCTCCCGCTCGATCTCCATCTTGTCGAGGAACTGGTCCACCTTCTCCCGGCCCGTGAGCGTTCCCGTGATCTCCATCAACCGGTCTGCGAGGGTGGATTTCCCGTGGTCGATATGGGCGATGATGGAAAAGTTGCGGATCTGTTCTGCGCGCATGCCTACCATGTGCCGGAAGTTCGTATCTTTTCTCGGAAGAAAGAAAGCGTCCGGGCGAGTCCTTCCTCCAATGAGGTTTCAGGATACCACTCGAGCTCCTCCAACGCCAGACGGTTTTCCAGGCAGGACCGCTGCTGCTCCCCCGGCATGGCGGGCCCGTGGATCTCCTCCTGGGAGCTCCCTGCGAGGTCGCGGATCAATCGGAATATCGTGTTCACACTCGTCTCGATCCCGGTTCCGATGTTGAGGGAACGTCCTCCCCCCCGATGGAGCGCGGCAAGGTTCGCCCGGACGACTTCTCTCACGTACACGTAATCCCGGGTTTGCTCCCCGTCCCCGTTCACGATCGCCGTCTGGCCGCGCAGCAACCTCTCGCAGAAAATCGCGACGACGCCCGCCTCCCCGTGCGGGTCCTGCCTCGGCCCGTACACGTTCGCGTAGCGAAGCGCGGTGTAGTCGAGACCGTACTGGGTCCGGTAAAAATGCAGGTAGAGCTCGACGGCGATTTTTGCCGCCCCGTAAGGACTCACGGGCCTCGTCGGATGGGTCTCGTCGGCGGGGTAGACGTCCTGCTCGCCGTACCCGGCACCCCCCGACGACGCGAAGAGGAACTTCCGCACGCCGTTCTCCCGGCATGCCTCCAAAAGCCGGATCGTCCCGAGAATATTCACCTCCGCGTCGACCATCGGATCCGCGACGGAAGCCCGCACGTTGATCTGGGCCGCGTGGTGGTTGACGACTTCGGGGCGGAAGGTCCGGATCGCCTCCACCGCCGTGTCCGATCCGATGTCGCAAAGGACGAACCGGGCGGCCGCGGGAACGTTTTCCTTCTTGCCCGACGAAAGGTTGTCGATGACGAATAGCTCGTGCCCGGCTTCTGCATAGGCGTCCGCGATGTTCGATCCGATGAAACCGGCGCCCCCCGTCAACAGGATTTTCATGAGCCCTCCTCCTTTTGCCGTTCGGTCCGGAGGAAATCGAGTACGGCATCCTCCCAGCGCCTCGGGGCGACCCCGGTTGCCTCCCGGTATTTTTTCTTGCTGAGCACGGCATAGAGAGGTCGCGGCGCGGGGTACGTCTCCCGGGAAAGGTCCGACGTGGATAGGGGCGACAGGCGTGCCTCCCGTTTCCCGGCATGCGCGAGAAGGAACGACGCATAATCGAAAAACGTGGTTTCCCCCTCGTTGGAAAAATGGAATGTCCCCCGCGCCCCGGCATCCAGAAGACGCTTCACGGCGTCGGAAAGATCCCGGGTGTAGGTCGGGGACCCCTTCTGGTCGGACACGACCGCCAGTTCCTCCCCTCTCCCTGCCCGCTCGAGGATGGAGAGGAGAAAATTCCCTCCGTGGGCCCCGAACAGCCACTGGGTGCGCAGGAGAAGAGAACCCGGGGCGACCTCCCGCAACGCCTCCTCGGCGGCGAGTTTGCTCCTGCCGTATGCCGACAGCGGTCCCGGAGGGTCGCTTTCCTCGTAGGGTCGGTCCGACGTACCGTCGAACACGTAGTCCGTCCCGAACGTGACGAGCAACGCCCCGTGCGCCCGACAGGCCAGCGCCACGTTCCGGGTCCCCCCCGCGTTGAGAGCGAAGGCGGCCTCCTCCTCCGCTTCCGCCCGGTCCACGGCCGTGTAGGCGGCGCAGTGAACGACCACGTGCGGGGCAAATCCGCCGATCACGCGCATGCACTCCTCCGCGCGGGCAACGTCGCACTCCTCCCGGTCGGTTGCCAGGATCTCGTATTCCCCGGAAAACGATCGAACGATGTCCCGGCCGAGCAACCCGTTGGCCCCGGTGATCAACATCCTTTTCTTCCGTGCGGCCGGTCTGTGACTTGCCATTCGCGTCCCGCCCCCGAGTCCGCCCCTACATCCCGACCGTCCCGATTCCGGTCAGCCCGAAGGTAATGCGGAAACTGGTCTCGTCGGGCCGGGTCTTCCGGTTCACCACGAACCCCACGCTCCAGCATTCGCTGCGCGGGAAAAACGTAAGCTTCGCCGATCCATCGGTCAGCTCCTGATTTTGCAAGGAATAGCTCGCCGACGTCTCCAGCCCGAGAAACCGGAACAGACGAAAGTTGAGCAGGGCGTGAACATCCTCCGACAGCTCCCGGGTGGTTCGGTACTCCAGAAGAGCACGGTTCCGGTCGTCTTTTCTCCACTCCCCTCCCATCGAGGCGGTGGTGAACCCGCCATTCCCGGTATCGAAGAGGGCCTCCCCCGAAATTCTCCAGTGCAAAGCGGGGACGACGTGAAACCGCGCGAAGAGGTCCGAAGACCGGGAGTTCCTCCGTCCCGTCCGGCCGGCGGCCAGGTCGATCTCGTCCTGCAGGACCCGCACGTACGGGGAAAGGGGATCGACGTACGGGGAACCGGTCTCCTTGCGGTCCCCCGTCTCGAGGGCCCAGGAAAGTTCGAGGACCGCGATTTCCGAAGGGGCGCCCTCGTCGACGCGAAGCAGACGCTGGTACAGCGAGAAAAGGAACTGCCGTTGCCGACCGACCCGGGACCACATGTCCGTTAAGGAAATGTCGCTCTGGCTGACCTCGGGCACGAAACGGAAGCCCGCCACCGGACTGACCAAATGGACGATGCGGCTTTCCCGCCCTCCCCGGAATTCCTTCTGGAAGTCCAGTTCCAGGGAGGCTCCCGCGTTGGGAACGCCCCGTCCCCCGCTGCGCGTGTCCGTCCGGTCCGACGTGGGAACCGAACCGAGGAAATCCAGCGAAACAAAGGGCGTGAAGAAGACCGACGGGGAAAGCGTGAAGACCCGGGAAAGAGTCGCCGATCCCCTCCCCCTGGCCTCCCGGTCTCCGCCCCGGCGGTAGAAATAGGTGGCCTGCGCTTCCCCACCGGCGGTGATCCCCGTGTTTCCCAGGGAACGGGGGAGAATCGTGGCCGTGTATTCGGGAAGCCTTTGCACGGTGTTGTCATCGGGAGTCCCCTGGAGATCTTCCACCCAGTCCACGGAAAGGGACTGCGAATCGTTCGATCCCTTCCAGGCGGTGAATCCGCGCGACGGGACGTGCCGGGACGTCCGCAGGATGTCATCGTCCACCAGGTCGACGTAGTAGGAATCGTCCGAGGGGATGTCCCAACGGGCGTTCATCGACCAGTGCTCCGAGTACCGGAACCGGTTTTCCCCGAAGAACCGGTATCGGGTATCGGCCGTGACATGGTCGCGGAACAGGGTCGCGTTGACGGTCCCTTCCGAGGCGTTGTTGAGCACGAAGCGGTACTCCGCCTCCGGCCGGAACCCCCTCCGCGTCATGGCGTCCAGGGTGAAGGTGGCGTCGCTCCACCGGTTGATGGCCCAGTAATAGGGAACCTGGAACGAATACCCCCGCGAGGAACTATGAAAAAAGGAGGGAAGCAACAATCCGCTTTGCCTTTTGAGCTTGACGGGAAATGCCGCCCACGGAACCCAGAGGACGGGGACGCCCCGGATGTTGAACGTGACGTCCTTGGCAACGGCATAGCCGTCGATCGTCACCTCCGTTTTTCCGATTCCGAATTTCCAGTCCGGCTCGGGCTCGCACGGACAGGTCGTAAGCTCCCCCTTCCGGATGAAAAAGGACCGCTTCCCGGTTTTCTCGAACCGCTCGCTCGCGATCTGGTAGTTGCTCGAGCTGATCCGTATCCTTCCGTTGTACAGCACACCGAGCTCGTTCCGGATGTTCAGCACGATCCGGTCGAACGAAAACTCGTCCCCTTCCTGTTCGTATCGAACGTGACCGGCGAACTCCGCCTCTCCCGATCTCGCATCGTAGCGGATCCGGTCCGCCCGTACCGTCCGGGGCCCGAACCCGACTTCCACGTTTCCTTCGGCAAGTGCGACTCCGTTCTCCTCGTCGTAGGATACCGTGTCCGCGGTTAGGGTCACGGGAGATCCCAGGGGGAGCCCTCCGGCAAGTTTCGGTGCGATTTCGGAAAGGTTCCCGGGGAATTCGGCCACGGAGGTCCGCACCCCTCCGAAGAAAGCGGCCGCGATCATTGCGCACGCAAGGAACACGGCCTTTCTTTCCCTCCCGAAAATCACGCGAATCCTCCGCCGCGGAACCGGTAGGCATCCGCCGCCGCCATCAGGGAACCGCACACGATGACCATACCGTCCTTCCCCGCCCACCGCCGCGCGATTTCCCACCCGTCGGGAAAGTCTTTCGCATCCCGGTGGCGGATCCCCGCTTTCCCGAGTGCGGAGGACAGGACGGGCAGCGGAGCCGCCCGTTCGGTCTCCATGGGGTAGGCGACGACCCCGTCCACGACAGGCGCGATCTCCCTCAGGAACCCGGCGATGTCCTTGTCGGCGAGCATACTCCAGAGTGCCACGATCCTGTTCGCATCCCGGGAATTCTTTCGCTTCGCCAGTTCCGCGGCCAGGACGCGCGCAGCGTCCGGGTTGTGGGCCCCGTCGACCCATGCACGGGCGTTTTTTCTGCCGGGCAAGGGCGTGTACCGGCCGGGCCATCTCGCCCCCGACAGCGCCCCGCGCACGGCGCGCGCAAAGCCTTTCCCCGCCCCCCCCCGGGATGCCGCGACGACCCAGGATGCCGCGCAGGCCAACACGGCGTTGTGGCGCTGGAACTCCCCCTGCATCCGGATCCTGATCCGGGGCAGGGAGATTCCGGGAAGGTGAACGGTCATGCTCCCCTCCGGCGTAACCTCCCATCGAAAGTCGCGGCCGATCTCCCAGACGCGGCTCCCCTTCTCCCGTGCCACGGCCATCACGACCCTCCGTGCGGCCGGCGCGAGTTTCCCCAGGATCGCGGGGATGTTTTCCCGCAGGATCCCCGCCTTCTCGGAGGCGATCCCGGCAAGGGATCTTCCCAGCCATTCCGCATGGTCCCTTCCGATGTTCGTGATGACGGACACCTCGGGGAGGCACAGGTTCGTCGCATCCCATCGCCCTCCGAGGCCGGTCTCCATGACGGCCATGGCGACTTCCCCGCGACGGAACCAGTCGCACGCGATCCATGTCATCATTTCGAAGTAGGAAAGAGGTTCTCCCGTCTTCGCCGCGACCTTCCGGGACAACGCGGAGACTCTCGCCCCGCACCGCGCGAACTCGTCGGAGGGGATCCTCTCCCCTCCCACGCGGATCCTCTCCTCCGGCGAAAGAAGATGAGGGGAGGTATAGAGGCCGACGGGTTCCGGCAGCATCCGCCGAAGGATCGCCTCCGTGAAGCAGGCGGTCGATCCCTTTCCGTTCGTCCCCGCGATGTGAACCGTCCGGAAGGCGCGTTCGGGGTGCCCGGTCATCCCGAATGCCGCGCGAATGCGTTCGAGACCCGGGCGGATCCGTTCCGGGCCCCGGGGCCCCCCGGTGTTCCTCATTTCCCGGAGGGGGGCTCCAGGAACCGGAGAATCTGCGTCAGCGACGGCTTGAGTTTCGTCCGCTCGACGATCATGTCCACCATCCCGTGTTCCAGAAGAAACTCGGCGCGTTGGAACCCCTCCGGAAGCTTCTGCTTGATCGTCTGCTCGATGACGCGGGGACCGGCGAACCCGATGAGAGCGCCGGGCTCCGATATGATGATGTCGCCCAGCATCGAGAAGCTCGCCGCCACGCCTCCCGTGGTGGGATCGGTCATCACGCTGATATAGGGCAGTTTCGCCTCGGACAGCCTTGCCAGGGCCGCGCTGGTCTTCGCCATCTGCATCAGCGACAGCGTCCCCTCCTGCATCCTCGCCCCCCCGGACGCGCTGAAAATGATCAGGGGGCACCGGAGTTCCAGGGCTTGCTCGCAGGCGATGGCGATCTTCTCCCCCACCACGCACCCCATCGAGCCGCCGAGGAACTCGAAGTCGAGGACGCCGAGGACGACCCCGATTCCGTTGATCCTCGCGATCCCTGTGATCACCGCCTCCTTGCGGCCCGTTTTCTTCTTCGCCTCCTTGAGGCGGTCGGTGTACTTTTTCGTGTCCGTGAACACGAGCATGTCGACGGACTCGAGATCATCCCCGAACTCCTGGAAGGTCCCCTCGTCGACGACGGTGCGGATTCTTTCCAGCGCGGGGATCCGGAAGTGGTAGTTGCATTTCGGGCAGACGTTCAGGTTCCGCTCGACCTCGGGCTTGTAGATGATCTCGAGGCAGGCTCCGCACTTGATCCACATCCCCTCGGGGGTCTTGATCCGTTTCTCCCCTTCCTCTTTCCTCCGGAACAGTCGTATCGCCATCGTTGTCTCACCTCATCGACTTTTTGAGGGATTGAACGAACCGCCGGAGGGCCGTAGGCCCCCGCCGCGACGTCCCGTAACGCTCCACCACCCTGACGCAGGCGCTCCCGACGACCGCGGCGTCGGCGTGGGTAGTGGCGGCGGCCGCCATGGCGGGACGGGAAATCCCGAAACCGACCGCGACCGGAAGACGGCTCTGCCTCTTTACCTCCCGCGTCCATCCCAGCAACCGGGGGGGAAGCGATTTCCTGACCCCCGTGATCCCGGTCACCGAGATCAGGTACAGGAAGCCGGACCCCGCCGCGTCCGCCCTGCGGACCCGGTCCCGGCCGCTGGTCGGGGAAATCAGGGGGATCCAGTCGAGTCCCGATCGCTTCGCCTCCGGCGCCATCTCCCCGGATTCCTCCAAAGGGAGGTCCACCACAAGGATCCCGTCCGCGCCCGCGGAGCGGGCGTCCCCGCAGAACTTCCGGATCCCGTACTGAAGGAACGGGTTGTAGTATCCGAAGATCACCACCGGCGTGTCATATTTCTTCCGGAAGGCCGACACGAGGGACAGGGCGCGCCCGGTGGTCATACCGCCCGCCAGGGATCGGCGAAAGGCCGCCTGGATCGTCGGCCCGTCCGCCATCGGGTCGGAGAACGGGATGCCCACTTCGAGGATGTCCGCTCCCCCCTCGGCCGCCCCGCACAGGTAGGAGAGGGAGTCGCGCCGATTCGGGTCACCGGCGGTGAGATAGACCACCAGCCCTTTCTCCCCGGACTTCCCCAGGCGGTCGAACAACCCCTCAATGCGTGACGCGGTCAAGCCCTTTCCTCTCCGCGACGATGGCGATGTCCTTGTCTCCCCTGCCGGAGAGGTTGATGACGACCGACTCGCTCTTGCGCATCCTGCTTGCGAGGCGGAACCCGTAGGCGACCGCGTGGGCCGACTCGAGCGCCGGCATGATCCCTTCGCAATGCGTGAGAAGGGAGAAACCCTCGAGCGCCTCCTGGTCCGTGACGGCGACGTAGGTGGCCCGCCCCGAGGCTTTGAGGAACGCGTGCTCGGGCCCAACGCCCGGGTAGTCGAGCCCCGCCGAGACGGAGTGCGCCTCGCTGATCTGTCCGTCTTCGTCCTGAAGGACGAACGACTTGCTTCCGTGCAGGACGCCCACGCGACCGCGGCAAAGGGTTGCCCCGTGCCTGCCCGTCGCCAGTCCGAGCCCTCCGGCCTCCACGCCGAAAAGCCGGACCCCCGAGCGCCCGAGAAAGGAGGTAAAGATCCCCAGGGCGTTGCTGCCGCCGCCCACGCAGGCCACCACCGCCGTGGGCAGCCCCCCCTCGATCTTCCGGAACTGCCGGATGCACTCCTTCCCGATCACGGACTGGAAGTCGCGGACCATCATCGGATAGGGGTGGGGTCCCGCCGTGGACCCGATGAGGTAGTGGGTGGACCGCACGTTCGTGACCCAGTCCCGCAATGCCTCGTTCATGGCGTCTTTCAAGGTCCTGCTTCCGGAGAGGACCGGTTTGACCTCCGCTCCGAGCAGGCGCATCCGAATGACGTTCGTTTCCTGGCGACGGATGTCCTCCGAGCCCATGTAGACCACGCAGGAAATCCCCATCTTCGCGCACACCGTCGCGGCGGCGACTCCGTGCTGGCCCGCCCCCGTCTCGGCGATGATCCGGAGCTTTCCCATCTTTCTTGCCAGAAGGCCCTGCCCGAGCGTGTTGTTGATCTTGTGGGAGCCCGTGTGGGCAAGATCCTCGCGCTTGAGGTAGATTTTCGCCCCTTTTCCTTTTTCCGTGAGGCGGCGCGCGAAAGAGAGGGGGGTGGGCCGGCCGGCGTACTCCCGGAGGAGGCCGGTAAGTTCCGCGCGGAATTCCCTGTCCCCGACCGCGATCCGGTACTCCCTCTCCAGGTCGATGAGAGCGGTCATGAGCGTTTCCGCCACGTATCTCCCCCCGAACGGGCCGAAATGCCCCGCCCGGTCGGGCCGCCGTCTACCCGCTGATGCCCGCAATCCCGAATCCCTCCTTCGCGTTGTCGACGAACGACTTCATTTTTCCCGCGTCCTTCCTGCCGGGCGATGTCTCGACGCCGGATGCCACGTCCACCCCGAAGGGGCGCGCCGTCCGGATCGCCTCCGCCACGTTCTCCGGCGTCAGGCCCCCGGCAAGAAGCCATGGCCTGCCCGAACCGGTCGAGCCGGCTGCCCCGAACCGCACAAGAGGGCCTCCTACCGTGCGGCCGAGAACCTTCCAGTCGAGGGGCCTTCCTGTCCCCCCGTATCTTCCGGGGACGGCCGCATCGAGAAGAAAAGCGCTGCACGGGTAATCCCGAAACGCTTCGAGGGAAACCCCGCCCTCCCCGTGCACGGCCTTGATCACCGGAAACGGCATCCGGGCGGCGCTATCCGCGGGCTCCCGTCCCGACAGCTGCACCACCCGGATCCCCAGATCGCCGCATATCCCGACGATCCTCTCCGGGCTCTCGTTGACGAACACGCCCACGACGGTAGCGCTCTTCCCTATCGCTTCCACGATCGGCGCCGCGACCTGCGGGTCCACGTACCGCGCCGATTCCGTGAAGAAATTGATCCCCACCGCGTCCACGCCGGCTTCTACGGCCAGAGCCGCGTCTTCGGGGGAGGTCACCCCGCACACCTTGATCCGGAACATCTCCCTCCTTACGTCCCCACCTTCGGCAGGCGGGAGAGCGCTTCGCGGATCTGGCTCTCCGGGTGCTCGTGGTCGACAAGCTTGCCCGCCAGGAAATCGTCGTACGCCGCAAGGTCCAAGAAACCATGGCCGCTCAGATTGAAGAGGATCGCTCTCTCCTTCCCCTCCTCGTCCGCCCTCTTCGCCTCGACGATCGCCGAGTGGATGGCATGCGCCGTTTCGGGCGCGGGCAGGATCCCTTCCGCCCGTGCGAAGACCAGCGCGCTCTGGAAAACTCCCGTCTGGTGATAGGCCTGCGCCTCGATCAGCCCCTCATGGCAGAGCTGGCTGACCAGGGGAGAATCTCCGTGGTAGCGCAGCCCCCCCGCATGGATCCCCGCCGGAACGAAATCGTGGCCGAGGGTGTACATTTTCACGAGCGGTGTCAGCCGTGCCGTGTCTCCGAAGTCATAGGCGTACACTCCCTTGGTCAGGGTCGGGCAGGAGGCCGGTTCCACGGCGATCACGCGCAGGTTCCTGCTCCCCGCGATCTTGTCGCGAAGGAACGGGAACGCAAGACCGGACATGTTGCTTCCGCCGCCGACGCAGCCGATGATCACGTCCGGATAGTCGTTGGCGATCTTCATCTGTTCCTGGCATTCCAGGCCGATCACCGTCTGGTGAAGCAGGACGTGGTTCAGCACCGAACCCAGCGAGTAGCTTGTGTCCTCCCGGGTGGCGGCATCCTCCACCGCTTCGCTGATCGCGATCCCGAGCGATCCCGGCGAATCCGGGTCGGAGGCCAGGATCTGCCTGCCGCACTGGGTGTCCTCGCTCGGTGATGGTACGACCTTCGCTCCGAAGACCTCCATCAGCATCCGCCGATAGGGCTTCTGATAGTAGCTGACCTTCACCATGTACACCTTGCATTCGAGGCCGAAGAAGCTGGTCCCGAGTGCAAGCGCCGATCCCCACTGCCCCGCCCCCGTCTCGGTGGCGATGCGCTTCCTTCCGGCCATCTTGTTGTAATAGGCCTGCGGGATGGCGGTGTTCGGCTTATGGCTGCCCGCGGGGCTCACTCCCTCGTGCTTGAAATAGATCCGGGACCGGGTCCGGATCGCCTGCTCGAGCCGCTTGGCCCGGTACATGGGCGAAGGCCGCCAGAGAGAATAAATCTTTCGGACCTCGTCGGGGATCGGGATGAAGCGCTGCGTTGCGACCTCCTGTTCGATGAGAGCCATCGGAAACAGGGGGGCGAGGTCGTCCGGCGTGATCGGCTTGCCGGTCCCCGGGTGGAGAACCGCGGCCGGAGGGTTGGGCATGTCGGCCATGATGTTGTACCACGTCTTCGGGATTTCCGAGTCCTTCAGGATGATCTTCGTTTCCATTCGATCCGCTCCTTTCCCCGCCTTTTATTGTACACGCCATGCTTGAGCCTCCGGATCGCATTCGCCGCGTCGGCGGACCGGACGATCGCCTCTCCCACGAGAAAGGCGTCCGCCCCCATTTCGTGGAATCTTCGCACCTCCGCTCGGGAGGTAATGCCGCTTTCGACGACTTTGACCGCGCTAGGCGGCGCCTTGGGGAGGAGCCGGGCAGCCGTACCCAGGTCGACCCGAAGCGACGCGAGGTCCCGGTTGTTGATCCCGACGATCGCCGCCCCGGACCCGGCGGCGATCTCCATCTCCGCCTCGTCGTGGACTTCCACCAGGGCCTCCATTCCGAATTCCTCGGCCAGACGCACCAATTTTCCCGTTTTTTCCCCCAGCACGGAGACGATCAGCAGGACGAGGTCTGCGCCGTACGCACGCGATTCGACCACCATGTATTCGTCCAGCACAAAATCCTTCCGGAGGACGGGAAGGTCGCCGCAGGCGGCGCTTGCGTCCGAGAGATCCCGCAACGTCCCCCCGAAAAACCGGCTCTCGGTCAGCACCGACACCGCGCAGGCCCCGCCCCTCGCGTACGACCTTGCGGCTCCCGCCGCGTCGAGGTCCTTCCGGATCCATCCCCGCGAGGGGGAGGCCCTCTTGATCTCCGCGATGATGCCCGGCCCCTCTCCCAGAAGATCCCGGATGTCCCTCCGGCCTCGGTTCGCCCGGGCCCTGGCTTCGATCCCGGAGAACGGCTCGGCCGCCTTCCTTTCCTTCAGGTCTTTCCGGACGGCGGCGACGATATTCCCAAGGGGGTCCGCCGCCCTCAAGGGGAAATCCCTCCCCCTCCTCCCAGGATGGCCAGAAACGCGCGGAGCCGGTCCATCGCGGCGCCCGAATCGATCGATCGCGCAGCCAGGGCGACCCCTTCCCGGACCTCTTCCGCTTTTCCCCCCGCGACGATGGCGAATGCCGCGTTGACGAGCACCGCTTCCCGGGCGGGTCCGGGCGCCCCGGAGAGAACCTCCTTGAGGATCCGGGCATTCGTGGCGGAATCCCCCCCCTTGATCGCCTGAGACGACGCGTACTCGAACCCCGCCGATCTCGGGTCGAACAGATACCGCTTCACCTTGCCTTCCCTGACGTCCCACACGATCGTCGGGGCGGACAGGGTCACCTCGTCCATGCCGTCGGAGCCGTGGACGACGAAGGACCGCCGGTGTCCGAGTTCGGCCAGGACCCGCGCGTAGGTGTCCCCCAGCTCCTCGCTGTACACGCCGACGACCTGGCAGTTCGCGCCGGCGGGATTGCTCAAGGGCCCCAGGATGTTGAAGATCGTCCGGATTCCGATCTCGCGACGGGGTCCGATCGCGTACTTCATGGCCGAATGAAATTTCGGTGCGAACAGGAAGGTGATCCCGGCTTCGTCGAGGGCCTTCTGGACAAGCTCGAACGGCGCGCCGAGGTCCATGCCGAGGCTTTCGAGGACGTCGGCGCTTCCGGACCGGCTGGTGACCGAACGGTTCCCGTGCTTGGCCACCCGTATTCCCGCGCCTGCGGCGACGAAGGCCACGGTCGTCGAGATGTTGAACGTTCCGGAACGGTCCCCGCCCGTTCCGCAGGTGTCGAGAAGGGGCTCCCCCTCCGGGGCCCGGATTTTCGCCGCCTTCTGCCGCATGACTTCGACCGCAGCCGCGATCTCCGCCGTCGTCTCCCCCTTCATCGCCAGGCAGGAGAGGAACGACGAGATCTGGGCGGGCGTCGCCTCCCCCTCCATGATCATCCGCATGGCGTCCCGCATCCCGTCCGGCGTGAGGTCTTTTCCGGAAGCCACCTCCGAGATCGCCTCGCGCATGTTGCCGAAGCAGCGGTGCACCGGTTGCCGCGGGTCGATGAGCGAGAGGAAATTCTCGAGGATCCGCATCCCGTACTGCGTCAGGAACGACTCGGGGTGGAACTGGACGCCGAAGACGGGCCGGGAGACGTGGCGGATTCCCATCACCTCCCCGTCCTCCGATTCGGCGCACACCTCGAGGGAAGGCGGGAGCGACTCCCTCTCCACGGCGAGCGAATGGTATCGCGTCGCGGTCATCGGGTTTTCGATCAAGGAGAAGATCCCTTTCCCGTTGTGCCGGATCCGGGAGGTCTTCCCGTGCATGAGAGAGCGTGCGTGGACGATCTTGCCGCCGAAGGCCTCCCCGATGCACTGGTGCCCGAGGCACACCCCCAAAACGGGAATCCGGTCCGAAAAAGCACGGACCGCCTCGAGGGATATGCCGGCGCTGCGCGGACCGCCCGGGCCGGGGGAGATGACGAGTCCGTCGGGAGAAATCCCGGCAAGATCCGCCACCGAGACGGCGTCGTTCCGGTACACCCGGACCTCCACGCCCAGTTCACAAAGGTATTGGACGAGGTTGTACGTGAAGGAGTCGTAGTTGTCGATTACGGCGATCACCGGATTTCCCCCGACAGGTCGCCTGCCCCCACCGCCCGGAAGAGAATCCGGGCCTTGCTGCAAATCTCCTCCCACTCCCTCTCGGGGTCCGAGTCGGCGACGATCCCGGCACCCGCCTGAATCAGCGCTTCATCGCCCCGCAGCACGATCGTGCGGATGGTGATGCAGAAATCCATGCTTCCCTGGAGGTCGAAATACCCCACCGACCCCGCATAGATTCCGCGCCGGAACGGCTCCAGCTCCTCGATGATCTCCATCGCGCGGATTTTCGGAGCCCCCGTGACCGTCCCCGCCGGGAAGGTGGCGCGCAGGACGTCGAAGGCGGTCATCCCCTTTCGGAGCCTTCCGACGACATTGGACACGATGTGCATGACGTGCGAATACCGCTCCACCACCATCTGCTCGTCCACCTTGACCGTTCCCCACGCGGACACGCGGCCGACGTCGTTTCGCCCGAGATCCACCAGCATCACGTGCTCCGCGAGCTCCTTCGGGTCCGACAACAGATCGGCCTCCATCCGCCGGTCCTCCTCGGGCGTCGCTCCGCGGGGACGCGTTCCGGCGATCGGCCTCAGCTGGACGAGATCCCCCTCCAGCCGCACCAGGACCTCCGGAGAGGCCCCCACCACCGCAAGGTCGCCGAGTTTGAGCAGAAACATGTAGGGGGACGGATTCAGCGCACGCAGCACACGGTACACTTCGGAGGGGGAGCGTCGCGTCCGGATCTTCGCCCGGTTGGAAAGAACCGCCTGGATGACCTCCCCGTCCCGGATGTACTCCTTCGCTTTTCGGACGGCCGCCAGAAAGCTCTCCCGCGGCACCTCGAAGCCGGACTGCCGGTTTTCCTCGCCCATGGGGATATCGGTCCACGGGAGGGGTCCCTTGAGCACCTCTTTCACCTCCTCGATGGCGCGCAGGCATCGCAGATATTCCTCGGCGCCGGGCCGGCCGCCCCCCATCTGCCCGTGCGCCACGATCCGGATCGTGTGCTTCACGTTGTCGAAAATCACGAGACGGGAGGGAAAAAGGAACAGGGCATCGGGAGTCCCTTCCGGCGGATGATGGTCCGGGATCCGTTCGATGTTCCGCACGTAGTCGTAGCCGATGAACCCCACGGCTCCTCCCGAAAGTCTCGGCAGCCCCTCCGCCCGCACATACCGGATCCCCGCGAGAATCCCCTCCAGCTCCCGCATCGGGTCTTTCGTCCCCTGGCGAACTTCGGTATTCCCTCCCCGGGTGATCGTCACTTGGGATATGTCGGCGCGAAACCGGATATACGGATCGAACCCGATGAAAGAATACCGGGCCCACTTCTCCCCCCCCTCGACGCTTTCCAGAAGGAAATGATCGTCGGGAAACCGCGCGGCGATTTTCAGGTACGCGGACACTGGCGTTTCCAGGTCGGCGTGGAACTCCTGCCAGACCGGAATGACCGCTCCGGGAACCCCCGCCTGGGCCAGAAAGACCTCGATGTCCGGTATCGTGATCACCGTTGGATCATTCCCGCACGAGAAACGCGTTCATCTTCCGTTCCGACTTCAGTTTCCGGATCGCCCGGTTTGCCGCGTCGCGGTCCGGGTACGGGCCGACGACAACCTTGTGGTAATCTCCCGACTTTCCGCCCGCCCCCTGCACCACAGCCGTCTTCCATCCGTCTTTTTCGAGCCGTTTCCGAAACGCCTCGGCCGCTTTCCTGTCCCGGAAGGCGGCCACCTGGATCATCAGTTTCCCTGCGCCGCCGGGATGGGACGCAGCCGGGTCGGATCCCTTTTTCCCGGGTGCCGGCTTCACGAGGAGAACGGGGGCGGACTCCTTCTTCGACAGGGTTTCGCGGAACGTGAGGCTCTTTTCGGTCTCCGTGAGACGCGCGTCCGCGCTGGGGGGAGTCACGGGGGGAACCTTTCCCGCCTCCTCGGAGAAGACGCCGATATCTTTCCGGATCTCCGAATCGCTCTCCTTTCCGATTTCGATCGGTCCCGCGACCTTGTTCGCCTCGTTTCTTCGACGCTCGGCATTCTTCTCGACGACCCTGCCCACCTGGAGGCCGATGACGAAAACCACCGCAAGAAGGACGACGGCTCCGACCACGAAGAAGGCAAACTGGGATCTCTCCCCCTCCGCCCCGCGAAAGTTTCTTTTCTTATTGTACAGATATCTCACATCTGCTCCGGTGCCGATACGCCGATCAGCGAAAGCCCGGTGGAAACGACGTTTTTGACCGCCCTGGCGAGAGCCAGCCGCCCCTGGGTGCGTTCGGGGGTTTCCCCGAGAAACCGATGGTTGTGATAGAACGCATGGAACTCCCGCGACAGATCCAGCAGATAAAAGGGGATCCGGTGAGGTTCGCGCGCCCGGGCGGAATCCGAAACGACGTCGGGAAACCGTGACACCTTCTTCATCAGGCTCACCTCGTCCGGCAGGGAGAGCGCGGACAAAGGCGGGGAATCGGAGAGAAAGATCTGTCGGGCGGCCGCTTCCCGGAAGACGCTGCAGATTCTTGCGTGGACGTACTGGATGTAATACACGGGGTTCTCGCTCGACCGTGTCTTGGCCAGGGTGAGGTCGAAATCGAGGTGGGAATGGAAACTCCGGAGAAGGTAAAAAAAGCGCGCGGCGTCGATCCCGACCTCATTTATTACCTCACGTAAAGTGGTAAATTCTCCGGAACGGGTCGACATTTGCACTGCCTTTCCTTCACGAATCAGCGTTACGAACTGCACGAGCAATATCTCGAGCCGGCTGTCGTCCTCCCCGAGCCCTCGAAGAGCCGCGGTAAGCCTGGGGGCGTACCCGTGGTGGTCGGCCCCCCAGATATCGATCACCTTCGTGAATTCCCGGCGGAACTTCTCCCGATGGTAGGCAAGGTCCGAGGCAAAATAGGTCGCCCGGCCGTCGGCGCGCACCAGGACGCGATCCTTCTCATCCCCGTGGGATTCGCTCTTGAAGTACACCGCACCCTCGGATTCGTACAGTTGCCCGCGTTTGCGCAGTTCGTCCACAACCTCATCGACGGCACCGCGTTCGTGAAGGTCCCCTTCCCGAAACCAGTGGTCGAACCGTGCGCGGAACGCCTCGAGGTCTTTTCGGATTCCTTCGAGGATCCTGTCGCACGCGATTTTCCGGAAAACGGAGGATGCATCCTCCTCGGGTACCGACAGATACCGATCGCCGACTTCATCGCGAACCTCCCGGGCGAGATCGACCAGGTAATCCCCCCGGTACCCGTCTTCCGGCAACTTCCCCTCCCCCCCGCATGCCTGCACGTAACGCGCATACAGGGATTTCCCGAGCTTCTCGATCTGGTTCCCCACGTCGTTCACATAATATTCGGTCGTCACCCGGCAGCCGGTAAAGGCCAGGATTCTCGCAAGAGCATCCCCCACGGCCGCGCCCCGGCCGTGGCCCACGTGGAGCGGGCCCGTGGGATTCGCCGATACGAACTCGAGGAGAACCCTGTCTCCGTCCGTTTGCTCGACAGAACCGAACCGTTCCCCCTTTTTCAGGGCGATCGCCAGAACCTCCCGCCATGCGCTGTCGGACAGCACGATGTTGATGAATCCCGGGCCGGCAACGGACAGTTCCCGGATCCAGCCTTCCCTGTCTTCCCGACGAATGGAATCGAGGAGTCCCGCCGCCACGTCACGGGGTTTTTTCTTCAGGTGGCGTGCCAACTGCAACGCCGCATTCGTGGAAAAATCCCCGTGCCCCTCCTGTCTCGGGATCTCCACCGATACGGGAATTTCCCCCGGCCCCCCCCACTCTTCGAATTTCCGTTTTATTCCTGCCTGAATGAGGGACTCGGTGATCTTGCGGACGTCCAACAGGCTCCTCGAAAACGCGAAAATGACTTGAAAGGTAATACGTTATAGTTAGCGACGAGGGAAGTCAACGCTTAACGCGCATTCCGCAACGGGGGGGAAAAGGGAGAAAGGATTCCGTCCGACCCCCGCGCCTCCTGTTCTCATCGGCGCCGGAACGAAAAAAAACCCCGCGTACGCGGGGCCAAACGGGTCTTATGGGAAATTTCACCGGTCCGGGGATCCCTACATCGCGACAACTTCCGACGCCTGAAGGCCTTTCGGTGTTTCCAGGATGGTGTAAACGACCGATTGCCCCTCCTTGAGCGTCCGGTACCCGTCCATCCGGATCGCCGTGTAGTGCACGAATACGTCCTTATCTCCGTCTTGCTCGATAAACCCGTACCCCTTCGTCTCGTTGAACCACTTCACCTTCCCGGTG
>DATEXR010000153.1 GCA_035256765.1 Candidatus Deferrimicrobiaceae bacterium
GGGGCCGCAGGGGAGGAAGAGTTCTAAGGAACGTCCCGGTTCTTGGGGTGGAATGTCCCCGCCTACTTCACCCGCTCTAGCAGCGGCGACCCGTAGAGGAGCCCGAAGTAATCCTCGGTGTTCCGGATGTAGAGCTTCCCGCCGCCGGCCATGTTCTCCCCGGCGAGCGCCCCCTGCTTCATCGCGCTGCGCCACCCGAAATTGATCCGGCTCTCCCGGCGGTTGATGTCGAACACCTCGGCGCAGTCGCCCGCCGCGAAGATGTTGGAGACGTTCGTCCGCAGGTACTCGTCCACGAGGATCCCCGTGCCGACCTTCACGCCGCTTCCCTCGAGGAACTGGACGACGGGGAGCCTCTCGGTGGCGACCACGACCATCTGGCAGAGGATCTCCTCGCCGCCGGACGTGTAGACGATGTAGGTCCTCCCGTCGAGGTCGAGGACGTCGGCGATGTCCGTCCCCTCCTTGATCGTGACGCCGTTGTTCCGAAGCTTCTCCGCGACCTTCACCTCGAGTTCGCCGGAAATCGGGTTTCCGAACCGGGGAAGGCCGGGGTTGACCCAGATCACCTGCTGCCCCAGCTTCCGGAGCGCCCGCGCCGCCTCCAGGCCGAGGTATCCCGGCCCGAACACGACCGACACGTCGGAGCGGAGCGCGCGCGCCTTGATCCGGAGCGCATCGCCCAGGGAGTTGAGCGACAGGAAGGCCCCGAAGCTTCCCATCAGGCCCAGGGGGAGGATCGGCTTCCCCCCTGTGGCGATGCAGAGGAAGTTATAGGTCTCCTCGGTCCCGTCGGAGAAGAGGATCCGGTTCTTCGCGGCGTCCACCCGTCTCGCCCGCTTGCCCGACTTGATCGTGATCCTCTCGGCGGCGAGGTCTTTCCCCTGCGGGTCCGAGATCGCGGAGGCGTCGATCTCGCCGGAGATGAGGTCGGGAAGGTTGGGCCGCAAGTAGGGGGCGGCGAACTCCTCGGTGACGATGACGACTTCGGCGTCCTTCTCCATTTTCCGGGCGGCCTTCGCGGCCGCGATCCCGGCCGGCCCGCTTCCGAGAATCAGGTGGCGCATGAAGAAAGTCCTCCGTGGGTGAATTTGCGTCGGGAAAGGTACATAGTAATGCGTGGAGCCGGAAAAGGAAAACCGAAATTCACGTGGGCGGGGACACTCCGGGGACATTCCTATTTCGAGTCGTATGCTGAGGAGTGTCCCCGCC
>DATEXR010000154.1 GCA_035256765.1 Candidatus Deferrimicrobiaceae bacterium
AAGGACCGACGCGAACGCACGCACCGCCGTCGTCTTCCCCGTCCCCTTCTCCCCCCGGATCAGAACCCCCCCGATCGACGGGTCCACCGCGTTCACCAACAGACCCTTCTTCATCAACTCCTGACCCACGATCGCGCTGAACGGAAAAAGACGCACCTTTAGCCCCCCCTCTTCGACTTCGACATGTCGGCGCCCAGCCACTCCTCCCCGCCCGCGGGGCAGAAGACCCGCCAGTGGATCCGGAAATAGTCGTCGCCGAGCCAGTCCATGATGTCCGCCCCGTTCTCCCCCACGATGTCGAACTCCCCGTTGAACTCGATGACGAGGACCTTGCGCTGCTCCCCCTCGTAGAACCGGATCCAGTACCGGTCCTCGGGAAACGCGCCGCCGTCGATCGGGATCAGGTCCTCGAACTGCAGCATGAGTTTCCGGGAGACCTTCCGGAGCGACATCGGGACGCCCTTGAGAAACAAGACCTTGTTCCCCGTCCCGATCGGCCCGTACCGCTCCTCGATCGTTTTCCGGGAGATCGACATTCTCGGTTCCATGCGCTCCTCCCCTTTTCCCTCGAACCCCGTGCGGCGCCCCGCCCCGGGTTCTTTGCGCGTCAGATGATCGACCGCGCCCGGATCGCAGCCAGGATCGCGGACTGGCTCATCTCCGCGAGCGACAGGTACTTCGCGCCCATCGCGTCCGCGACGGTCTTCGCCGGCCCGCCGGAGAAGATCCCCCGCGTCTTCTTCCTCTTCTCGGTCGCTTCCATCGAGGCACGAAGCGCCGCCGGGCCCATCATCATCCGGTCCGTGTCGATGACCAGCGAGGTGACGCCCATCCGGCGGATGATCTTCCCCATCCGCACCGCCTCCTCGAGCGGCTCCCCCCCGACGTACGCCACGTTGGCCCTCCCGTCGGTGATGAGCACCAGGAGGGGCTTGCGCCCGGGGTCGCGGACCTGCTCCCTCTCGAGCGTCTTGACCGCTGCGTAGATCCCGATGGAAAGCGGGGTCGTGCCGCCGGAAGCGAGCCAGGTAAGCTGCATCGCGGCCATCGAAGCGGAGCCGGTCGGGGACACCACCACCTCCGCCACCGTGTCCCGGAAGGAGATGAGCCCCACCCGATCCCTCTTCACGTAGGCGTCGCGCAGAAGCGACAGGACCGCTCCCTTGGTGGCCACCATCCTCTTCTGCGTCTCCATCGACGCCGAGGCATCGAGAAGGACGAGGATCAGGTTCCCCACCTTCCGCTCCCGCCTCTTCCCGCGCAGGTCTTCCACCGCGATCCGGACCCTTCCCGACGGCCGCTCCACATGCCCGTGGGCCACCGCGGAGACCAGGGTTGCGTCCATGGCAACGTCCCGCCCCTTCTTCCACGGCCCGCTCCGGACGTAGCGGCCGCGGGCGCTCGCGGTCTTCGCCCGGCTGCGCTTCCCCGCGGCGTCGAGCAGCTTCCTCCCCTGGGGAACCACGATCTTGCGGACCTGGTAGGGCGCGGAAGGCGCGATGATGTTCTCCTCGAGGAACCCCTGGCAGATGTCGCAATCGGGGTCGCCGCACGTGGAAGGCGAGGAGCCCCCGGCCCCCCTCTCGCTGCGCCTTCTCGCCGCCGTCGCCTGCTCGATCGCCTGACGCTCCAGCTCCTCGTCCGAGTAGGTCGGCGTGCGGAAGACGACCCCGGCCCGCTTCATCCCGTGGGCCGTGTCGGGCAGGGGAACGACCGGCTCGCGGTCCTCCTCCCGCATCTCCCCGGGAAACGCCCAGGAGAGGAGCCGCTCCACGTGGCGCGCGGCGCGGGCCGAAACCCCGCTCCTCGGGATGCGGTGCGGCAGGGCGAGCCGGATGGCATCCGAAAGGTCCGCCGCGGAGAGGTCGGCCCCTCCCCGCAGGGCCGCAAGGGCCCGGGCGGTTTTGAGGATCGCGATGTCCCCGCGGTGGCCCGCCACGCCGAGCGCGGCGACCGCCTCCGTCACTGTCTTCAGGAGGTGATCGGGGATCGGGACGTCGCGCAGGCGGGCGCGTCCTTCCGTAACCTGCCGCAGGATCCTCCGGTCCTCCCTCGCCCACTCCTCGAGGAATCCGGGCTCCTCGCTCTCGAAGGAGAGCACCCGGTCCACGATCTGCTTCCGCAGCACGATCTCCTTCTCCCCGGAGATCTCCACGCACAACCCGAAACGGTCCAGCAACTGCGGACGAAGCTC
>DATEXR010000155.1 GCA_035256765.1 Candidatus Deferrimicrobiaceae bacterium
ATATGGGGAATCCCCTGCGGTAAACCCTCCTGGTGAAAGGAGTCGTCATGTCGGCCACATCGGAGAAAGGCGCGGCAGGGTCGGTCGCGAAGGTAGTGGAAATCACGGCATCGTCGCCCAAGAGCTTCGAGGATGCGATCCGTTCGGGGGTCGCCCGCGCCTCGAAGACGCTCGAGGGGATCCAGGGAGCCTGGATCAAGGAACAGAAAATCATTGTAACAGGAGGGAAAGTCACCGAATTCCGTGTGAACATGAGTGTGACCTTTCTCCTGAAGGATTGATCCCGGTCCGGGGGGACACGATCACCGGCAGGAATCGTTCCTTGAAATGACGCGCTAAGAAATCCGCAGGTGGCAACCGGCGGACTTGGAGGATGGGGCGAGAACGGCCCCGGACTTTTTCCTCTGCTTCCCTTCCGGTCCGGCAGGCAGGGAAAGGAGCCGAAGCTTCCCCCAGGGATGCGGATCAGGTATTTCGTTCCTTCCTCCATCCGGCTTCCCGTCTGGAACGTCCCGCAGCGGGATTCGACGATGTGCCTGGCGATGGGAAGCCCCAGGCCGGGTCCCCCGAGTTCGCGGGACCTCGCCTTGTCGACCCGGTAGAACCGTTCGATAGGAATCTCCTTTTTCTCTCGTCGCGGCCGGGAGGGGGACTCGCCTCTTCCGGAGAGTCCGTACGGACTGCAAACCCCGTGCAGACAACGACCATTCGGAGGGCGAAAAAGGAGAGTCCCCGGAGGTAACGCATGGAAATCCTGCTCGACCCTCACCTCTGGGCCAGTCTGCTGACCCTGACGGTCCTGGAAATCATCCTGGGCATCGACAATCTGATCTTCATCTCCCTCGTGTCCAACCGCCTGCCGGCGTCCCAACAGAGCCGCGCGCGCCGTACCGGCCTGGCGCTGGCGGTGATCACCCGGTTGCTGTTGCTTGCCGGCATGGCGTGGTTGGTGGGGCTGACGAAGCCGCTTTTCGCCGTGTTCGGACATTCCGTCTCCCTGCGCGATGTCATCTTGGCTGCTGGCGGACTCTTCCTGCTGGCCAAAGGGACCGTGGAGATCCACGCCACCGTGGAAGGGGTCGAGGAGGAGATCCGCCAATCCCGCGTTTCCGGGTTCGTGGCGGCAATCGCCCAGATCCTCGTCCTGGACGTCGTTTTTTCCCTGGACAGCGTCATCACAGCCATCGGGATGGCGAAGCATCTGCCTGTGATGGCGGGGGCCATCATCATCGCCATCGCCATCATGCTGTTGGCCTCGGAGTCCCTGAGCCGTTTCGTGAATGCCCACGTTTCGGTCAAGCTCCTGGCGCTGAGCTTCCTGATCCTCGTCGGCATGGCGCTGATAGCCGACGGCATCGGGTTCCACATACCGCGGGGGTACCTCTACTTCGCGATCGCTTTTTCCGCCTTCGTGGAGTTCCTTAACCTGCGGTCGGCGAAACGGCGAAGGATGAAGGCGTCGCTCCCGGTGCAGGAGCCGCCCTGATCCGGGATGTCCCGCTTCCGGGCGGGCTAGCACGGAACCCTGATGACAACAGGTCGGTTGTTCGGGGGTGTTTCCCCGCCAATGGGACCACCGGGGGTGGACCGTGTTGGTCCGGCTCCGATGGGGGTTCCCGACACCCCGCTTCAGTCGCCCTCTGCCGCCTCCTCCTCGCGCCCGTCACCCAGCACCCAGGACTTGAGCAGGGCGTAAGAGACCGCAAGGACCACCGGCCCGATGAAGATACCGAGGATGCCGAAGGCGACGAGGCCTCCGATGACGCCCGCAAAGATCATGACCAGCGGCAGGTCTGCCCCTTTCCGGATGAGAACGGGACGGATTACGTTGTCGATGGTGACGGCGATGATCGACACGACGAGCAGGAGGGTCCCCCACAGCGCCCCGTCCTTCCCGTAGAGCCAGATCACGGCAGGAATCAGCACGAGAGCCGGACCGGCTTGCGCCAGGCAGAGCATGAACATCACCGCCGTCAGCACCCCCGGGGCGGGCACACCGGTGATGACGAGGCCGATGCTGCCGATGGACGTCTGGATAATCGCGGTTACGACGATCCCGAGCGCCACCCCCCGTATCGCCTTTGCGGACAGGTTGACGGCATCCTCTCCCTGCCTTCCGGCGAGGCGCCGCGCGAAACTGCGGACCCCCGAGGCCGCCGCTTCGCCCTTGGCATAGAGGATCGCGGAGACGATCACGATCAGAAGGAACTGGAGGAACATCATCAGGAGGCTGCCGGCCTGTGCCGCAAACCAGCGCAAGGCTTTTCCCGCGTAGGGCGTCAGCAGCGCGGAGAGTTCCTCCCGGGGGAGGGCCGCATACTGCCTCCAGGTGGCCGCGACTTTCGGCCCGGCTATCGGAATACGGTCGAGCCAGCCCGGCGGGGATGGGATGGGAAACGCCGCCAGCGACTTGCCCAAGGCCGCGATATCGCCCACCTTGTCGACGATGACGGAGACGGCCAGGGAAAAGGGGACGATGATGACCAGCAGGAGCAAAACGGTCATCACGGTCACGGCGAACCAGCGTTTGTCGAGAACCCGCGCCTGGAGTCCCAGGAGGACCGGCCACGTGGTGACGACGATCGTGGTCGCCCAGAGGATGGCGGTGAGGAAAGGCAGGAGGATCCAGAAACTCGCGGCGATGAGCGTGCCGATGAAGAGCGCACCCAGCAACGTACGGGTCAGATCCAATGTCACAGGGGATTTCGCGTTCATATCCGGATTCATTTTACATCGCTCGAGGTTGACCCGCAATTCTCACCAGGCTTCTGCTGCGGCGGCGGAACCAGGCATGTCTACTGCGTTGCGCTCGGTCGGGCTCCTCGACGTAGTGTCCACTACGTCTCCGGGCCCCTCGGTCGCGCGCCTTGTATCCATGCCCGTCTCCACCGCCTCGCGACGAACCCTGGTGAGAAATGCGGGCTACGACCGGAAAAGGCGGGGGATGGCGCCGGCCGGGTCCCGGCGGCGCAACAGGGTGTCCACGACCAGGGCGGCGGAATCGACGACCTCCACGAGACCAAGGTTCTCGCGCGATACCATGCGATGGTTTTCCGCGCGGAGGAAGAAGGCAAGGATCGGGTCGAACCATCCTCCGGTGTTGGCCACGACGATCGGCTTCGCATGCAGGCCGAGCTGCTTCCAGGTGAGGATCTCGAAAAATTCGTCCAATGTCCCGAAGCCGCCCGGCAGGACCGCGAAGGCGTCGGCCCTCCGGCTCATCTCGATCTTGCGCTCGTGCATCGATCCTGTGACGATCATTTCCGTGAGGCCCTCGTGGGCGAGTTCCTCCGTGCGAAGGAACTCCGGAATGACGCCGATCACTCCCCCCCCCTTTTCGAGAATCCGGTCCGCGAGGACTCCCATGAGGCCTACGGAGCCGCCTCCGTAGACCAGCGTGATCTTTTCGTCGACCAACCGGTCGGCGAGTGCGATCGCGTCGCTTCGGAAAAGTTCGGGAACCAGATTGCTCGAGCTGCAGAATACGCACAGCGTCTGAATTTCCATCCAGAAAAGATACTGCCAATCCAGGGAAATGGGAAGCGGGGAAGATCCCATTGACACACGGGGGGGGATTAAATACTATTAAACACATCGATTATATCGGGAGGATCGCCATGTCCAGATGGTTCCAGGACAACTCGTTATCGATCGGGAGAACCCCCCTCGTGAAGTTCAACCGGATCGTCGACGGGGCGAAAGCGACGGTGCTGGGGAAGGTCGAGGGGCGCAACCCGGCGTATTCGGTAAAGTGCCGTATCGGCGCTTCGATGGTATGGGATGCGGAGAAGAGGGGACTTCTCGGTCCGGGGAAGACGATCGTGGAGCCCACTTCCGGGAACACGGGGATCGCCCTGGCCTATGTGGCCGCCGCGCGGGGGTACGAGATCATCCTCACCATGCCGGACACGATGAGCATCGAGCGCCGGATGGTGCTGAAGGCCTTCGGCGCGGAGCTGGTTCTGACGGAAGGGGCGAAGGGGATGAAAGGGGCGATCGACAAGGCGAACGAGATCGTCGCGTCGGACCCCTCGAAACATTACCTGCCGCAGCAGTTCCAGAACCCCGCCAACCCCCAGGTCCACGAGGACACCACCGGGCCGGAAATCTGGGAGGACACGGAAGGGGAGATCGACGTGCTCGTCTCCGGCATCGGCACGGGGGGGACGATCACCGGAGTCTCCCGGTTCATCAAGAAGACGAAGGGAAAGCAGATCCTCTCCGTGGCGGTCGAACCGATCCACAGCCCCGTCATCACCCAGACGCTGCGGGGGGAGCCGCTGAAGCCGGGCCCCCACAAGATCCAGGGGATCGGGGCGGGGTTCATCCCCGACGTGCTCGACCTCTCGCTGGTCGACAGGGTGGAGACCGTCACCAACGAGGAGTCGATCGAGTTCGCACGGCGCCTCTCGCGGGAGGAAGGCAT
>DATEXR010000156.1 GCA_035256765.1 Candidatus Deferrimicrobiaceae bacterium
CCCCTGCCCGAGGACGAGAGCGTCGACCTCCCCCCCGATCAGGCTCGCGAGCGTCTTCGCCGCCGAAATCGTAGATAGGGTCGTCTTCTTGAACGCCCCTTCCTGATGCTCGACCACCACCAGTATGTCCGCCATCTCCCCTCCTAAGAACAGGGACGTTCTTAAACTTTTTAACCAAGGATAAAAAACGGCTTATGATCATCCACGGCAGAAATGTTCCCGGAATTCCTCCTCATCGACATGAAAAAGTTTAAGAACGTCCCCGCTTTTTACAGTACTTTGGCTTCGTTTCGCAGTTTGTCGACGAGTTCCGCGATGTCGGCGACCTTCCTCCCGCCCTTTCGCTCCTTGGGCGGGGCCAGGGAGAGGAGGCGGACCTTCGGGACCGTGTCCACCCCCAAGGAATCCGCCGGGATCACCTTCATCTCCTTCTTCTTCGCCTTCATGATCCCGGGGAGAGAAGCGTAGCGCGGCTCGTTCAGCCGAAGGTCGGTCGTGATGACCGCCGGCAGCGTCACTCCGATCGTCTCGAGCCCGCCGTCCACCTCGCGGGTGACGTTCGCCTTCTTCCCGTCCTCGGAGAACTCGATCTTCGACCCGAACGTCGCCTGCGGCTGGGAGAGGATCGCCGCCAGGATCTGCCCCACCTGGTTGTTGTCGTCGTCGACGGCCTGCTTCCCCATGATGACGAAATCCGGCTTCTCCTGCTCCACGGCTTTCGCCATCAGCTTGGCGACGCCCAGGCTGTCCAGCTCCTTCGTCGTCTCCACGAGGATCGCCCGGTCCGCCCCCATCGCCAGGGCGGTGCGGATCTGCTGCTCGCTCTCCTTCGGGCCGATCGTCAGGATCACCACCTCCCCGCCCCGCTTCTCCTTGATGCGGAGGGCCTCCTCCACCGCGATCTCGCAGAACGGGTTGATCACCATCTTGATGTTGTCCAGGACGATCCCGCTGCCGTCCTTCCTGATCTTCACCTTCTCGTCGGGGTTGGGGACAGGCTTGATCGCCACGATCATCTTCACTCCGCACCTCCCGGGATGAGCAACCGGCCCAAGAATCGAAAACAGGGGGATGATACCGGAAAGGGGTGCGTGAATCAACCAGAAAATGAATGGCTATTCAGTGGTCAGGAAGGGGAAAAGGGAGGGGAGCAATAGCGCGCACCAAGCCCCGATCGCGCCGCCGAGCGTGTCCGCGACCCAGTCCGAAAGGTCCGCCGATCGGCCGGGGATCCACTGCTGGTGGATCTCGTCGACGGCCCCCACCGCGAGGACGAAGAGCACGGCATACAGGACCGCCCGTTTCGCGGGATGCCCGGATTCCCTCCGCCACAGGGCGCACAGAAACCCCGTTCCCCCGTAGAACGCGAAATGGGCCCCCTTGTCCCAGAAGGGGATGCCCTCGGGAACTTCCAGGTGCGGGATCGAGGTGAGCAGAAAGGTCAGGCCTACCCAAAAGAGGAGGAGGATAAAGTAGAGCCGCCTGCGCGCCATTGCAGCCGTGGTCGTCAGGATCGGCCCTTCTGGCGGTACCAGCGGTCGAAGAAGGAGAGGTACTCGCCCGACTGCACCGCGCGCCACCACGGCTCGTTCTCGAGGTACCACCGGACGGTCTCCCGGATCCCTTCTTCAAAGGGGACCCGGGGGGAAACGCCCAGTCCGGTGCGGATCTTCTTGTCGTCGATGGCGTACCGGCGGTCGTGCCCGGGTCGGTCGGGGACGAATTTCAGGAAGGACTCCGGCTTCCCCATCGCCGCCAGGAGAAGCTTCGTGATCTCGATGTTCGTGCGCTCGTTCCCGCCTCCCACGTTGTACACCTCGCCGGGCTTCCCTCGCAGGAGGACCGCCTCCACCGCCCGGGAATGATCGTCCACGTGGATCCAGTCGCGGACGTTCATCCCGTCCCCGTATACCGGGACCTGCTTGTCCTGTTTCAAAAGCGTCACGAAGAACGGGATGATCTTCTCCGGGAACTGGTACGGGCCGTAGTTGTTGGAGCACCGGGTGACGATCGCCGGCAGGCCGTACGTCTTGAAGAAGGCCCGGACGAGCAGGTCCGCCGCGGTCTTGCTGGCGGCATAGGGGGAGTTGGGCCGGAGCGGGGAGTCCTCCGAGAACTTTCCCGTGGCCCCCAGCGAACCGTACACCTCGTCGGTGGAGATCTGGACGAAGCGGGCGACGCCGTGCTTCCTCGCGGCGTCGAGCAGGACCTGGGCGCCCAATACGTTCGTGCGGAGAAAGAGGGACGGGTCCTCGATGCTGCGGTCGACGTGGGTCTCGGCCGCGAAGTTCACGATCGCGTCGGGCTCCCCTTCCGCCACGATCGATTCGATCTCTTTCGCGTCGCAGATATCCGCCCGGGAAAAGCGGTACCGTTCGTCATTTCCCACGTCCTCGAGATTGGCCAGGTTCCCCGCATAGGTCAGCTTGTCGACGTTTACGACCTGCCAGTCGTCATGGGACGCCAGGATGTACCGGATGAAATTCGACCCGATGAACCCCGCCCCGCCCGCGACGAGGAGCAGCACGCCGTTTTCCTTCATCCGTCCTTCCTCTCCCAGGAGTAGGGGATGTCGTTATCATGGGGATCGAGCCGGAACTCGTCGGGTTTCGCGAGCTGGTACGGCTCCGTGGGGATGTTGATCACGAGGGCCTCCTCCATACTGACTGTCTTGAAACCATGGTAGACAAGCGGCGGGATCTTGAGGAGGGTCGGCCGGTGCTCGCCCAGGAAGAACTCGTTGACCTCCCCCTTCGTGGGCGAGCCGTCGCGGGAGTCGTAGAGGACCACCTTCATCATCCCCTTGACCACGCAGAAATGGTCGGTCTGGCCTTTGTGGTAGTGCCAGGCCTTGACGACGCCGGGGTAGCCGGTGGTGAGGTAGACCTGGCCGAACTTCTCGAACATCTCCTCGTCGCAGCGCAGGATCTCCATGAGCCGTCCCCGCTCGTC
>DATEXR010000157.1 GCA_035256765.1 Candidatus Deferrimicrobiaceae bacterium
CAGTGGAGACAACGGGGGCACTGCTTCTCCGCCGAAGGCTTCTCTTTTTCCTCCTCGTCGAAGGCGTCATCGTCGTAGTATTTCCAGTCGTCGCGCGCCAACGGTTCCCCTTTCGGCGGAAGGGGGCCCTCCGGGGGCCGCCCGGTTTCTCCTTCATGATATCATCCCCGGCCCCTTATCCGCTTCCGAAAACGGGTCCCCTAAGCCCCACAGGAACGCGCCCGCATTGCGACCGCGCGGGGGCCGGTCAGAAGGCGCCCTTCTCCTTCGTGTAGGCCAGCCGCCCCCCGGCCAGGATGATGTCGACCTGCCGGCCGGTGAGCGCGTGCTTCGTCTCGAACTCGAACCCCTTCGTCACGTTCCTTACCTTGACCGTCTGCCCTTTCCCGATCGCCTCCCGGATGTTCGGGATCTCGATCTGATCGCCCTGGTCGATCCGGCCGCAGTCCGCCTCGTCGGCGAACAGGAGCGGGACGATGCCGAAGTTGATCAGGTTGGCCGAATGGATCCGCTCGAACGACTTGGTGATGACCGCGCGGACGCCCAGGTGGCTCGGGCAGATCGCCGCATGCTCCCGCGAGGAGCCCTGCCCGTAAGAGAGCCCGCCCACGACGATGTTGTGGACGCCCTTCGCCTTGTTCGCGAGCGCCCGCTTGCTGAACGTCGGGTCGATCCCCTCGAAGACGAACTCCGCGTACTTGCCGATGTTGGAACGGTATTTAAGCCTCGCCCCGGCGGGCATGATGTGGTCGGTGGTGATCTTGTCCCCCGTCTTCAGGGTCACCTCGCCCCGGATCGTCTCCGGCAGGGGGACGCTCTCCGGCGGGTTCCCGATGTTCGGCCCGCGGCGTACCGTGACCTTCGAGGGATCCTCCGCCGGGGGGAGCACCATCGAGTCGTCCACCAGGAATTTCTTCGGGACCTTCACGTCCGGGTACTCGATCCCGAACTCGCTTGCCACGTCCCGCGGGTCGGCCATCTCCCCTTTGAGCGCGCAGGCGGCGGCGGTCTCCGGGGAGACGAGGAAGATCCCGGCGTCCTTGGTCCCGGAGCGCCCCTCGAAGTTCCGGTTGTTGGTGCGGACCGAGACCCCGCCGGAAGGAGGGGCCTGCCCCGCCCCGATGCAGAAGCCGCAGGCCGTCTCGAGGATCCGGGCCCCGGAACTCACCAGGGTCGCGATGCTGCTCTCCTTCGCCGCCATCTGGAGGACCTGGCGCGAGCCGGGGGCGACCCCGAAGGAGACGTTCGGGCGGATCACCTTGCCGTTCAGGATCCTGGCCAGCGTCGTGATGTCCTTGTAGGAGGCGTTCGTGCACGACCCGACGAGGACCTGGTCGACCCTTTTGCCCGCGATGTCCTTCACGCGGGTGACGTTGTCGGGGCTGTGCGGC
>DATEXR010000158.1 GCA_035256765.1 Candidatus Deferrimicrobiaceae bacterium
CGCCTTCCCGTCGCCCGATTCGACGGCGACCATCACCGCGTTCGACGTAAAGGCGTTGGGGAGGGATTCCCCCTGCGGGAGCCTGTTGGCCCAGATGTAGTTGATCGCCTTCGTCTTCCAGAAAAGGGTCCTGGGGAAAACGATGTACACCCGGGCGGCGTAGTCGTCCCCCGCCTTCGTCCTCTCGTCCCCGTTGGGGATCGTGCCGCCGATCTTCCACAACCAGCGCAGTACCGGATACTTCGCGGGGTCAAGGTCGACTTCCTTGTACAGGCCGGACGCGGCCCCGCGGCTGTGCGCCTTGAGAACGCGCCGCTCCCCGTCGACCACGAGGGAGTAGGAGGTCTCCCCGCGGAATCTCTTGGGCTGCCATCCTGCGAGGTCCCCCGCGCTGAAGTTCCCGAGGACGAGGTCCCCGGCAAAGACCGCGGGGACGAGAAAAAACCACGCGAGAGCCAGCGCGGGGAGGCATGTCGGCCCCCTGCAGGGCCTCATCCTCCATGCCCTCCCGGAAAGGGACACCGATTTTCCCTTACACGTCATCCCTTCCTCCCTGGATTCCAGGAAGTTGGTGTTTACCGATGGGCAAGGTTTCATGCCCATGGGAAGAAGCCCCTTACGGTCCCTGGCGGAAGGGAAGGAACATTCTCCTTGATCATCCGGGAGAATTGTTGTATACAGTATTCAGAACGTCCTTCGTGAGCCATTCATGCGCCTGCCGATCGCGAGGCGGTCCGATGGACGCAAAGGCCCCTTTTTCTCCTGTCGAAACCCCTTCGGTTACTTCGGCCGGCCCAGAGACCGAAATCATCCTGCATCCTGTCGCCCGCATCCCCAGGGATGGCTTTCCGGTCGCCGATTCGGCGGAAGAGGTGCGCGGGATCCTGGAAACCGGTGATCGGGCCTGCGCCCTTGGGATGCGGAAGGAGGGAACGCGATGACGATCAACCAGGTTCGCGAGATCGCCAAGAAACTCGGAATCAACACCGCAAGGATGACGAAAGCCGACATCATTCGCGCCATCCAGCGGGCGGAGGGGAACTTCGACTGCTTCGGATCCGCGCGGGACGGATATTGCGACCAGGCAACCTGTCTCTGGCGAAACGATTGTCTCGGCAGATCCGCGCCCGGGAGGCGGAAAATCTAGACCGTTTCCTCCTTCGGGTGCGGAAAAGCGAGGACCGTTTCCGGCATTCTTTTCACGC
>DATEXR010000159.1 GCA_035256765.1 Candidatus Deferrimicrobiaceae bacterium
CCTCGTGGAAGGGTTTACCGCCCGCCACCTTTCATGGCTGGCGGCGCGCCGGGACCGGGTGCCGGGATCATCCGACGACGAACCCCTCCCCGGACACTCCCTTCTGCACAAGGGGATCGAGGCGGCCACCTCCCGGGAAGCCGGCGAGAGGGCTGACGAGGTGCGCGATAAATGCGCACGGATCGGCGCGCGGATCGTCGCGCTCGGCTCCGAAGAATACCCGGATTTGCTGGCGTCCGTTCGGGATGCTCCTCTGGTTTTGTACTGTCGGGGATCCCTCCCGTCGTGGGAAGTCCCGGTTGCCGTCGTGGGAAGCCGCGCCCCTACCGCCGTGGGGAAAGAGTTCGCCCGGGGGCTCTCGGCCGAACTTGCGTTCCGGGGGGTCACCGTGGTAAGCGGGATGGCCCGGGGGATCGACGCGGCCGCACACGAGGGGTCGATATCCGCAGGGGGGAGGACCATCGCCGTCCTGGGCTGCGGTGTGGACGTCTGCTACCCCCCCGAGGCGACGCGGCTCCGGGATGCCATTCTCGACAGGGGGGCGATCGTCTCCGAATTCCCCCCCGGGACGCTGCCGCTGGCCCGCCGGTTCCCGGCGAGGAACCGCATCATCAGCGGGATGTCGAGGGCCGTGGTGGTGGCGGAAGCTTCGGCGAAAAGCGGCGCGCTCATCACGGCGCGGTTCGCCCTCGAACAGGGAAGGGAGGTGATGGCCGTTCCGGGAAGCCCCGTGTTTCCCCACACGGAGGGGAGCAACCGGCTCCTCATGGAGGGGGCCGCGATGGTCACCGGGGCGTCGGACGTGCTCCTGGCTCTTGGTGTTGGAGGGGAGGGTTTCGTGCCGTCGCCGGATGCGGGCGGCGAGAGGCCGGAAGGGACAGGGGATCTCGAGCGGCGGATCCTGCGGTTCCTGTCCGTGGAGCGTCACGTGAACGAAATCGCCGTTTCCCTGGAGATCCCCGTGCAGGAGCTCTTGCCCTGTCTCCTGGATATGGAGTGGAGAAAATTGCTTGCAAGGCGGAGCGGGGACTATTATAAAACCATGTCGAAATCCGGAAGGCCCGTGCGCGATGGCGCATAGGGTGCCGCCCCAGGAGGAAGAATGGCCAAGGCGCTCGTCATCGTCGAATCCCCGGCGAAAGCCAGGACGATAAAGAAGATCCTCGGGCGGGGCTACCAGGTCCTGCCCTCCATGGGGCACGTGATGGATCTTCCGAAAAGCCGTCTGGGCGTGGACATCGAAAAAGGATTCGTCCCTAAATACATCGTCATCAAGGACCGCAAAAAAGTGCTCTCCGAGATCCTTGACGCCTCCCGCTCGGTGAAGACGGTCTACCTCGCTCCCGACCCGGACCGCGAAGGGGAGGCGATCGCCTGGCACATCGCCGAGGCGATCCGGGAAGGCGGCGCGCGCGGCCGGAAGAGGAAGATAGGGGAAGCGGCGCCCCCCCCCGCCGAAGTCCGGCGGGTCCTCTTCCACGAGATCACGAAGAAGGGGGTCGCCCAGGGGATGGCGGACCCCCGTTCCCTCGACAGGAACAAGTTCGACTCTCAGCAGGCCAGGCGCATTCTCGACCGCATCGTGGGCTACTCCCTGAGTCCCCTTCTCTGGAAGAAGGTCAGGCGCGGTCTCTCGGCGGGGAGGGTCCAGTCCGTCGCCGTGAAGATCATATGGGAAAGGGAGAAGCAGATCGTCTCTTTCGTCCCCGAGGAGTACTGGTCGCTCACCGCGCGCTTCGCGGGCAGCGTGCCCCCCGAGTTCCCCGCGAAGCTTGTGGAGGCGGGGGGAGAGAAGGTGAGGCTCCGGACGGGGGAGGAGACTCTCACCTTTCGGAAAGCCGTGGAGAACGGCCCGTTCCGGGTCCGGGAGATCCGCAAGAAGATGCGGCGGCGAACCCCCCCCCCGCCGTTCACGACCTCCAAGCTCCAGCAGGAGGGGGCGAGGAAGCTCCGCATGCCCTCCTACCGCACGATGATGGTCGCCCAATCCCTCTACGAGGGAGTCGACGTCCCCGACGCGGGGCTCGTGGGCCTCATCACGTACATGCGGACGGACTCCGTCCGGGTGGCGGACGAGGCGGTGGCCGCGGCGCGCGACACCATCCGGAAGGCGCACGGCGAGTCCTATCTGCCGCCGGCTCCCCACGCCTACCGGAACCGAAAGTCCGCGCAAGACGCCCACGAGGCGATTCGCCCCACGTCGATGGAGTTCCCGCCGGCGAAGGTCAAGCCGATCCTGAGCCGCGACCAGTACCGCTTGTACGAGCTGATCTGGAACCGGTTCGTCGCCTCCCAGATGGCGGCCGCGGAGTTCGAGCAGACCGCGATCGACATCCTCTGCGAACCTTCCACCCCTCCGGCCGCCGGCTACCTGTTCCGGGCGACGGGGTCGATCCCGCGGTTCCTCGGGTATCTCGAACTGTACCAGGAGGGAAACGGGGAGAGGACCGGTCCTGCCGGGGAGCAGGAGGAGGAAAAGGACGAAGAGAAGGGGGAGGGAAACATCCTGCCCGTCCTTGGCGAGGGGGAGTCCCTCGTGCTCCGGGAACTCGTGGACGCGCAGCACTTCACCCAGCCGGCCCCCCGGTTTACCGAAAGTTCCCTCATCAAGGAGCTGGAGGAGCAGGGGATCGGGCGGCCGTCCACGTACGCCTCGATCGTCAAGACGATCCGGGATCGCGGGTACGTCGGGATGGAGGACAGGAAGTTTCTCCCCACGGACCTCGGCCGGATCGTCACGGAGCTCCTCGAGGAGTCCTTTCCGAACGTGATGGATGTCGCCTTCACCGCCCGGATGGAGGAGGAGCTCGACCAGATCGAGGAGGGGGAGCGCGAGATGGGCCGGGCGCTCGACGATTTCTACCGGCCGTTCTCGGAGGAGCTCGAGCGCGCGAAGAGCGCGATGCCCGAACTCAAGGAAGAGCTCATCGCCACGGGGATCCCCTGCCCGTCGTGCGGCGGGGAGATGGTAATCCGGTTCGGGCGGGCGGGGAAGTTCCTCGCCTGCCGGAATTACCCCCAGTGCCGACACACGGCGAACTTCCGGGAGACTCCCGGGGGAGGCGTGGAGCTTGCCCCCGACGAGGAGGCGGGCGTTGCGTGCGACAAGTGCGGCAAAGCGATGGTCGTCCGCCGCTGGAAGGGATCCCGGTACATCGGCTGTTCCGGCTACCCCGAGTGCCGCAACAGCCGCCCGTACGGGACCGGGGTGGGATGTCCCGAGTGCGGCGAGGGGGAGATGGTGGAACGGTCCTCCCGGGCGGGGAAAATGTTCTACAGCTGCTCCCGCTACCCGGAATGCCGGTTCGCCTCGTGGAGCCGGCCCGTGGAGGGACCGTGCCCGGTCTGCGGCTACCCCGCGATGGCGGAGAAGGTCAGAAAAGGCGGGCGGACGGAGATCGTCTGTCTGCGCAAGGGGTGCAAGGGGAAGAAGGCGGAAGAACCCCTTACCGGGACCGGGTGACCCCCGTCCCGCGAAGGAACCGGACATGAAGGAATACATACTCGTAGTCGACGACGAGCAGAGCCTTCGGCAGTTCCTCGAGATCTTCCTCGAGAAGGAGGGGTACGAGGTCGACACGGCCGCCTCCCTCGAGGAGGCGGAACAGGCCATCGGCAGGAACGTCTACGACCTCGTTCTGACCGACCTGCGGATGTCCGGCGAGGACGACGGCCTCAAGGTCCTTCGGGCGGCGATCCAGAAGAACCCGTCCACCGAGGTGGTGGTGATGACCGCCTACGCCGAGCACAAGTCGGCGGTCGAGGCGATGAAGCTTGGGGCCTACGATTACGTCGACAAGGACGCGCTCAACCTCGGGGCCGACTGCATCACCAAGCCGTTCGACCTCGGCCAGATGCGCGATTTCATCCGGAAGGCGATCGCCCGCAAGGAGACGGCGGAAATCCGCACCCGGGCCCTTCGGGAAGAAGTTCTGGAAACCTCGGTCTACGAGGGGATCGTCGGCCGCTGCGAGGCGATGCTCAAGATCTTCGAGATGATCGAGCGGGTCGCGCCCACCAACGCCAACGTGATGATCATGGGGGAAAGCGGGACCGGGAAGGAACTGGTCGCCGCGGCCCTGCACTCCCGGAGCGACCGGCGGGATTTCCCGTTCGTCCCCATCAACTGCGCCGCCATCCCCGAAACGCTGATGGAGAGCGAGCTCTTCGGCCACATGCGCGGCGCCTTCACCGGCGCGGTGCAGCAGAAGAAGGGCCTGTTCGAACAGGCCCACCGGGGGACGCTGTTCCTGGACGAGGTGGGAGAGCTTCCCCCCAACATGCAGAGCAAGCTGCTGCGGGCGATCCAGGAGCGCTCCTTCCGGAGGATCGGGGGGAACGACGACATCTCCGTGGACGTGCGGATCCTCTGTGCCTCCAAGCAGAACCTCGAGGAGCTGATGAAGGGCGGCGCCTTCCGGGACGATCTCTTCTTCCGGCTCAACGTCATCCAGATCGTGGTCCCCGGCCTCCGCGAGCGGAGAGAGGACATCCCGACTCTCGTCCGGCATTTCCTGATGAAGTTCGGGGAGAAGACCGGCAAGCGGATCGCCCGGATCGACGGGGAGGCGATGCGCGCCCTGCTCTCCTACGATTTCCCGGGGAACGTGCGGGAACTGGAAAACATCCTCGAAAGGGCGACGATCATAGAGACAAAAGATGTCATTTCCCTGGAATCCCTCCCCCCAAATGTGACAAAAATGGGCATCCGGGAAGAGGCTTCGATCCCGTTCTACCCGGAACTTGCCGACGGGGAAGTCGTCTCGCTGGACGAGGAAATGGACCGGCTCGAGAAGACGATGCTTCTCAAGGCCTTGGAAAAGACGGGCGGGAACAAGACCGAAGCGGCGAAACTCCTCAATATTTCATTCCGTTCCATACGTTATCGTCTCGATAAACACGGGATCGAGTAATCGGCACGAATCCTGCTCCTAATCCCCCCCGACTATGTACAGCGGCCTGATAAAGGTGGGAATATTGAAGAAAAACAGAGGATTCACGCTGATCGAGCTGATGATCGTGGTGGCGATCATCAGCATTCTCGCCGCGATCGCCATCCCGAATTTCTTAAGCTTTGTCAGCCAGACGCGAAGGTCGGAAGTGAAATCCAACCTGGAAGCCATTTACAAGGCCGAATTGTCCTATTTCGCAGAAAAGGACCGATATTCCGGAAGTTTCGTCGAGATTCGCTGGGTGCCCGTCGGGGTGGCCCATTACACCTACTCCGTGGGAACCGAATATTTCGGCAAGGACAATACCGTAAACCCCAAACCGGCTTCCGCGACCCCGGCCGCGAACGACAACTCCTTTGCGGCATACGGTTGGGGAAATATCGATTCCGACAGTATTGTGGATATCTGGCACATCGACCAGATGAAAAACATAGTGAACGATGTCGATGACATCAGCTCGTGACGTTGGCACGGGGATTGCTGTTCGATAGGCATAACAATATTCCCCCCCTGGGAAAGGAGAGCGGCATGTTCCAACTGATGAAAAGGAAGAACACCAAAGGCTTCACCCTGATCGA
>DATEXR010000160.1 GCA_035256765.1 Candidatus Deferrimicrobiaceae bacterium
GAGGGAACGCACCGCCCGCCCTTTGTCGGACTCCCTGCGCCCGGCTCGGCGTACCGCCAGTACGCCTGCGCCGTGCTCGGTCGTCCTTCGCGGTCTGACGGCGCATCCGCTTCGCCTCGGCTGCCGACCCTTCCGGGGACAGGCCCCTCGCTCCCGCGGAGTACGCGCTTCTTGCAACAAGGGGGACACTCCTGATGGGCGGGGACACTCCTCTCCCGCATCCCGGAGATGAATCAGGAATGTCCCCGGTGGGAGTGTCCCCCCCCATCCTCAGTCGCGCGCCTTGCTGGCGCGGCGCATCGACGCTCTCGGTGCGTCAAGCTATTTACGAAACGGTACACTAGGCCCGGCCGGGAAGTGACCGTCGCGACCCGAATGTCGTCTTCCCGATCGATCGGCTGAGGGGGCGTGCCACCAGTCCGTCGGGTTGATCCAGAGGGCGATCGAGGAGGCGGGGGTGCCTACGATATCGGTCACCATGGTCCCCGCGATCACCCGCAAGGTGCGTGTCCCCCGCGCGGTGCACGTCCGCTTCCCCCTCGGGCACCCCTTCGGTTTTCCCGGGCAGACGTTCTTGCAGAGGCGGATTCTCTCGCACATGGTCTACCAGGCCGGGGCGATCGAAGAACCCGGGACGATCGTCGACCTGGGCATCGGGGGGGATTCTGTCGTATTGAAGGAGTTCGCGCCGGGATTTACAATGATCCAGATCCGATTCCGACGACAAGGAGGAGAAGATGGGGAAAAGCCGTCTCGGGAAAGTGGTGGCGCTCGTGCTCGTGGTGTCGGTGGGGGTCGTGTTTTCCACGGGGTGTTTCGGCAAGTTCCAGCTGACCCGAAAGCTGTACGACATCAACCAGTCGGTCGAGGACAAGTACGTTCGCAGCGCCGTTACCTGGCTTCTCATCATACCGTACGGGATCGCCGGATTCCTGGACTTCGCCGTATTCAACCTGATCGAGTTCTGGAGCGGAGAGAACCCCATCGTCAGCGGCCCGCAGACCCGGGTGTATGCAAAGGGGGATGATCGTGCAGTGATGACGATCGCCCGCGAAGGCGGAGCGACCGTCGCCACCGTCGCGCATTATCGCGCGGGCTCCCTCGTCTCCACGCTTCGCATCCGCGACGACGGAGCCGGCTCCGTGACCGCGGACCTGGTCGAGGAGGGAAAGGTGTCCCGAACCACCACGGCAACGCAGGCACAGGACGGCTCGGTTTTCGTGGCGGTGGTTTCCTCCTCCGGCACGGAGACGACGCGGTACTCCCCGACCGCGGTGGAGACGTACCGGGCAAGGGTGGCGCGACTCTCGCGCGACGTGAGGGAGAAGTTTGCGGGGGCCGGTTTCGGGCCTCTGCCGGTCCCGGGCAGGGTCCCCGCCCTGCAGGGGTGACGCGGCCTCGAATGCATCATCGGCCCCCGCGGACATCCTCCCGGGGGCCGTTTTCATGAGGAGATTCCCATGAGGTTTTTTCAGTCGTGGATCCGGGACCACAGCCTGCGGTTCAAGCTGACGATGGTGATGCTGATCCTATTGGCCTGTTCGATAGGGATCGTCTTCATCCCGTACTACTGGGGCCGGGAAAGCCTCAAGTCGGACCTCGAGAAGAGTTTTCTCGAACTTTCCAACGCCATCCAGGTGAGCGTCGGCCAGCTCACCGCGCCGGCCACCTCCGAGGAAGACAGGCTCCAGGCCTACGTCAAGTCCCTCAAGAAGTCGGGGATTCGGGAGGTCTCGATCGTCGGGGAGGACATGGGGGTCATCGACAGCACGAACCCCAAGGCGATCGGGAAGGCGGCGAAGATCCGGTTGCCGCGCGAGAAGCTGATCATCAACGCGACCTTCGGCGACGAGCCCGAGCCCGGGGAGGAGAAGCTCCGGTCGAAGGACCTGGTGATTCCGGTGAAGGTGGGGGGGGACACGCTGGGATTGATCCACGTCCGCATGCAGATCGACGACTTCACCGAGCCCATCCGGAAGAACCTCTACCTCCGGCTGGTCAGCACGCTGCTGATCTTCTCCGTCGGTCTGGCCCTGGCGGTAAGCATCTCCTCGCATTACGTCCGGCCCCTCGAACGCCTCGCTCTCGCGGCGGAGAAGGTGGCCGCCGGGGACCTGTCCCAGGAGCAACCGGTCCTGGGGAAGGACGAGGTGGGGCGCCTGACGCGCTCGTTCAACGAGATGATCTCCCGGCTTCGGCAGAACCTGGAGCTGCAGGAGAGGGTCCGGGAGTCCCAATACCTGACGCAGCTGGGGCGCCTCTCCTCCGGCGTCGCCCACGAAATCCGCAATCCCCTGAACTTCATCGGTCTGGCGGTCGACCGCCTCGACGTCCTGACCGAGGGGCAAACCCCCGAAGCCGCCGCGGAGAAGGCGCAGATCATCGCGCGGATCAAGGAGGAGACCCAGAAGCTGAACGATCTGGTGACCAACTTCGTCATGGTCGGGAAGCCGGCGGAGCCGCAGAGGGCGCCCGTTCACGTCCCGGAGATCGTGGAGAGCGTGCTCCGGATGGCCTCCGACCGGCTGCGGATCCAGCGGATTTCCGTCCGGCGCGAGTTTCGCGAGGCCTCCCCGATTGCCGTCGATCCCGACATGACCCGGCGGGCCGTCGTAAACCTCGTGGGGAACGCGATCGACGCGATGCCGGACGGGGGGGAGTTGTTTGCCGCCGCCGGCCCCTCGGGCGACGGGCGGTACGTGCTGGTGATCGGCGACACCGGGGCGGGAATCCCGGAAACGGACCGGGACAAGGTCTTCGAACCCTATTTCACGACCAAGACCTCCGGCCTGGGGCTCGGGCTGGTTCTCACCCGCAAGATCGTGGAGGCCCATGGGGGCGAAATCGTGGTAGATTCGCAGCCGGGGAGGGGAACGCTTATCCGCGTGTTCCTTCCGGGGGGGATGGGATGAAGGGGACCATCCTCGTCGTCGACGACGAGAGGAACCAGCGCGAGATCCTGGGGTCGATCCTCACGGACGAAGGGTACCGGACACTTCTCGCAGGGAGCGGGCAGGAGGCCTTGGACACCCTGGAGCGAGAGCATCTCGATCTTGTCCTGACCGATCTCGTGATGCCCGGAATGACCGGGGAGGATCTGATCGACGCCATCCTGGCGAAAAGTCCCGGTATTCCGATCATCCTGAACAGCGCGTACGGGACGGTCCAGACCGCCGTGGAAGCGATCAAGAGGGGGGCGTTCTACTACTTCGAGAAGCCGGTCGACCGCGCCCGTCTCCTGATCATCATCGAGCGGGCGATCGAGAACCTCAGGCTCAAGGAGTCGCACCGCGTGCTCTCGCAGCGCCTCTTCCCGGGGGCCGCCTCCATCATCGGGGACCATCCCGCCATCCGGGAGATCAAGCGGATTCTGCCCCGGATCGCGCGGAGCGACGCCATCGTCCTTTTGACCGGGGAAAGCGGGACCGGGAAGGAGATCGTCGCCCGGAACATCCACTCGCTCAGCGGCCGAAGCCACGCCCCGTTCCTGGCGGTCAACTGCGCCTCCCTTCCCGACAGCCTGTTCGAAAGCGAGTTGTTCGGCCACGAACGGGGCGCCTTCACGGGAGCAATTCGCCGGGAGATCGGCCTGTTCGAGGCGGCCAGGGGAGGGACGCTTTTCCTCGACGAGATCGCCGAGGTCCGCCCGGAAACCCAGGCGAAACTCCTCCGCGTGCTGCAGGACGGGGAGATCCGGCGCGTGGGGGGGAAGATGAACATCACCGTGGACGTCCGCATCATCGCGGCATCGAACCGGGACCTGGAGGAAGAGGTGAGGGGAGGGAGGTTCCGCGCGGACCTCTTCTACCGGCTGAACATCCTGGCGCTCCACCTCCCCCCGCTCCGGGAGCGGATCTCCGACATCCCCGCTCTGGCACGGCATCTCCTCGCGAAGCACGGGGAGAAAGGTGTTCCCCCGGTGCGGGAGATCTCCAAAGAGGCGATGCGCCTCATTGTGCGTTACCCGTGGCCGGGAAACATCCGGGAGCTCTCCTCGGTGATCGAGCGCGCGGTGGTCCTTGCCGAGGGGGGGGGGATCGGCCCGGCGGAGCTTCCCTCCGAACTGCGGGAGGATACGGAAGTGCAGTCCCGGATCCGGCCGGCCCGTCCGCCCGGTCCATTCCGGAATCGGTCGGGAGAGGAAAAGGGAGAGACGGGGATTTCCGGGATTGCGGACCTGCCCCCCGGGGGAGTCGATTTCGAAAAGCTCGAGGAAAGACTGCTGCGGCAATCCGTGGAGCGGTCCCGGGGAGTCCATACCCGTGGGGCGGAATTGCTGAAAATGAGCTACAAGACCTATATGTACCGGCTGAAGAAATTCGGGATCATCCCGCCGTAACCCGGTTTTCCGGGGTTGCTCCCGGCGCGAGGCTCCCCATCCGGGGAACCTGTTCCCCAAAAGGGGAATCCTTGCCCCTCCGCTCCTTCGGCAGGATTTTCTATCTATTTGATATCCATTGAAATTTCCTTCCTCCCGTTTTGGCACCAAACTTGAACCTAAGAAAAGGTATGCACTCTATCTCTCCGTACGGGAGGAAAAAGCGATGAAGAAGCTGTTCTCCGTGTTCGTCGCCCTGATGTTCGTCCTGTCGCTTTCGGCAGTGGCACTGGCCCAAACGAAAGCCGAACCCGCCAAGCCGGCCGAACCCGCAAAGGCGGCCGAACCCTACAAGCCGGCCGAACCCGCAAAGGCGGCGGTTCCCGCCAAGGCGGCGGAGCCTGCGAAAGCCGCCGAGCCCGCAAAGGCGGCGGTTCCCGCCAAGGCGGCGGTGCCTGCGAAAGCCGCCGTGCCCGCAAAGGCCGCCAAGAAAGCCGCGAAGGCCATCCCGCTCACCGGCACGGTCGAGGCGGTCGACGTAGCCGCCGGGACCTTCACCGTGAAGGGGAAAAAAGAGTCGGTCGACCTGAAGGCTGGCGAGAAGGTGAAGCTCGAGGGGATCAGCGTCGGCGACAAGGTGACCGTGAGTTACAAGGGCGACACCGCATCGAGCGTGAAGAAGGTCCCCGCGAAGAAGGCGGCGAAGAAGGAAGCCCCCGCGAAGGTGGCGGAGCCGATGAAGAAAGAGATGACTCCTCCCGCGGCTCCTCCTGCGGCTCCGGCAGGGAAGAAGTAACGGGACACGAAAATAAGTTGTTGAAACTTGCGGAAGTGTGGTAGCATTATATCTTTCGCGTAAAGGACGGTCCCGCCCCAAAAGGGCCGGGACTTCCTGGGCAGGGGGACACAATCCCCCTGCCCTAATTTTTTCCTGGAAACCGGTCCGCTCCGGCGGTTGACTTTCCCTCCCGCCTTTGATAAAGGTTGTTTGCTTTACCCCCCCGATTCCCGGAGGTGTTTCGATGGAAAAAGGGCATCCCCCGGCCCCCGGCCCTGCCCCGGCGCCGCCCGGCGCGCCGCCGAATATGCCTCCCCCCACGATGGAAATCCTCGCAGCGTAAATACTGGCAAAAGGAGAATTCGGGAATGAAGATTCTGGCCCTCGACAACTTGCAGAAGGTGGGTCTTGACGTTTTCGCCAAGGAAGGGATCGAGGCAGACGTCAAGGGGAAGATGACGCCCGAGGAGCTTGCCGCGGTCATCGACAACTACGACGGCGTGGTCGTCCGCGGCGCGACGAAGGCGACCGCCTTGGTCTTCGAGAAGGTCTCCCGGGTCAAGGTGATCGGACGGGCGGGCAGCGGGACCGACAACATCGACAAGGTGGCGGCCACCAAGAAGGGCGTGGTCGTGATGAATACCCCCGGGGGGAACACGGTCACCACGGGGGAGCATGCCATCGCGCTGATGATGTCGATGGCGCGCCAGCTCCCGCAGGCCGACGCCTCGATGAAGCAGGGGAAGTGGGAGAAGAACAAGTTCATGGGGACCGAGCTCACCGACAAGGTCCTTGGCGTGGTGGGCCTGGGGAACATCGGCAAGGTGGTCGTCGAGCGCGCTCTGGGTCTCAAGATGGTGGTGATCGGGTACGACCCGTACGTGAGCAAGGAGGACGCGGGGAAGCTGGGTGTCGAACTCGTCCCGCTGGACGATCTGTACAAACGGTCCGACTTCATCACGTTCCACACCCCTCTCACGCCCGAAACGAAGAACATGGTGTGCGCGGCCTCGATCGCGAAGATGAAAAAGGGGGTCTATCTCATCAACTGCGCTCGCGGCGCCCTGGTCAACGAGCCGGACCTCCTGGCGGCGCTCGAGTCGGGGCACGTGAGGGGCGCGGCGCTCGACGTCTTCCCGGTGGAGCCGCCGCCGCCGGATAACCCGCTCCTCAAGCACCCGAACCTCATCCTCACGCCGCATCTCGGCGCCGCGACGACGGAGGCGCAGGAGAAGGTGGCGGTCCTCATCGCGGAGCAGATCTGCGATTTCCTGAAGAAGGGGACGATCCGCAACTCCGTCAACTTCCCTTCGGTGTCCGCGGAGCTCTTGCCTACGCTCAAGCCGTACCTCGACCTGTGCGAGAAGCTCGGCGCGTTCCACGGGCAGCTTCTGGATTCGCCCATCAAGGAACTGAAGGTGGAATACCTGGGAGAGGTCGGCAAGCTGGGCACGGCCCCCATGACGATCTCCGTGCTGAAAGGGCTCCTCCAGTACCAGACCGAGGAGGTGAATCTCGTCAACGCGCGGATGGTGGCCGAGGAGCGCGGGATCAAGGTGGTCGAGGCGACCGCCGCGAAGACGGAAGACTACACGAGCCTCATCCGGGTGATTGCCCTGACGGAGAAGGGGGAGGCCTCCGTTTCCGGCACGGTGTTCGGCACCACCCCCCGCATCGTGAAGATCAACCTGTTCCCGATCGACGCCGAACTTGCCGGCGGGATGCTGATGCTGCAGAACCTCGACGTCCCCGGCGTGGTCGGGCGCGTCGGGACGTTCTTGGGCGAGAAGGGGATCAACATCGCGGGCTTGAAGCTCGGGCGGAAGGAGCCCGGGGGTACGGCGGTTTCGCTCATTAACGTGGACAACCCGGTTCCGGAAAAGGTCCTCGCGCAGCTGAGCAAGCTTCCGAACATCACCTCCGCGAAATATTTGATGTTCTAGGAAAAGAGGCGAATCGATGAAGAACATCATCGTCCTCGGCGCCCAGTGGGGCGACGAGGGCAAGGGGAAAGTCGTCGACATCTACTCGGAGTTCGCCGACACGGTCGCGCGCGCCACCGGGGGGAACAATGCCGGCCACACGCTCGTGGTCCGGGGGGAGAAGTTCATCTTCCACCTGATCCCTTCCGGGATCCTGCACGCGGGGAAAAAGTGCGTGATCGCGAACGGGGTGGTCGTCGACCCCAAGGTCCTCCTCTCGGAGATCGACAAGCTCAAATCCCGCGACTACCTGAAGGACGACTCTCAGCTCAAGCTCGGCCTTCTGGCCCACATCATCCTCCCGTATCACATCGCCCTCGACCGGGCGCGGGAGGAGAAGCTGGGGAGCCGGAAGCTCGGCACGACGGCCCGAGGGATCGGCCCCTGCTACGAGGACAAGATCGCCCGCACCGGCATCCGGGCATGCGACCTGGCCGACCCCGACACCTTTTCGGAAATGCTTCGCGCCAATTTGGAGCTGAAGAACTTTCTCCTGAAACGCTACTATGACACCTCCGAGATCGACTTCGGGTCCACCCGGGACGAATACCTCGCCTACGGGGAGCGCCTCCGTCCGTTCCTGATCGACACCTCCCTCTTCCTGAACGAGGAGATCAACCGGGGGGCCAAGGTCCTCTTCGAGGGGGCGCAGGGGACCCTCCTGGACATCGACCACGGGACGTACCCTTTCGTCACCTCGTCCAACACCACGGCCGGCGGCCTGTGCACCGGGGCGGGCGTCGCCCCGACGAGGATCAGCGGGGTGATCGGCGTCGCCAAGGCCTACATCACCCGCGTGGGAGGCGGCCCGTTCCCCACGGAACTCTTCGACGAGGAGGGCCAGCAGATCCGGGCCCGCGGCTCCGAGTACGGATCGACCACGGGGCGTCCGAGGCGATGCGGCTGGTTCGACGCGCCCGTCGTCCGGTACGCGAACCGGCTGAACGCCCTCGCCGGCATAGCGCTCACCAAGCTCGACGTCCTTTCGGGCTTTCCCCGACTCCTTGTGTGCGTCGCGTACGAGATCGACGGCGTCCGGCGGGAAGATGTCCCGTTGACCCTCTCCGAGTTCGAGAGGGCGGTGCCCGTCTACGAGCAGCTGGAGGGGTGGAAGGAGGACCTGTCGGACGCCCGGGAGTTCGGCGACCTTCCGAAAGCCGCTCAGCGGTACGTGCGGAGGCTGGAGGAGCTGACCGACGTGGAGGTTTCGCTGATCTCCGTAGGCGCCGACCGGAACCAGACCATCCTGCGGAAGAACCCATTCCGCGCTTGACACTCCTGTTTGCCGGCCTTTACCATAGAGTTTTTCCGGGGGAGCCCATAGCTCAGCTGGTAGAGCATCTGACTTTTAATCAGAGGGTCGCAGGTTCGACTCCTGCTGGGCTCACCACTTTGCGCGTCCCCATCGTCTAGTCCGGCCAAGGACACCGCCCTTTCACGGCGGCGACGGGGGTTCAAATCCCCCTGGGGACGCCATTTTGTTCCCACCGTCCCTCAGGGATTTGAACCGGCGACGGCGTATATGCGGGGACACTCCTTCAACGGAAAACTCGAGTCAAGGAATGTCCCCGAAAAGCGCGACTTCAGGAGCGCGTCAGCCGGAAGCCGCGGCCGCAAAGGCCGGAGGTGTGGACCGCCGGAGGCTCAGGCGGTCAAATCCCCCTGGGGACGCCAGCATAAAACAAGGGGATTTCGGCCAAAACCGGAATCCCCTTTTCATCTTTTATGGTTTTTTATCACAGCACGTTATCACACTCTTGGGCCACCTCCCGATTCCCCATGCCGGGAAGGAAACCTGGAAACATTGAATCGCAAGGCAAACATGGACAGGGATGGTCGAAACCATGGTCTATCTGCACCTATCCGCCCCCGACGTGGTCCGATATAGTTTGACCCATGATCCGCACCTATACGCAACCGACAGGGGGGAGGGTCACCCCGCTCCCGCACCCGACATTTCCTGTCTTGCTTCCGAACTTGTGACTGCCGCAGAATAGCAAGGTTATGGATTTCCTCCGTCCGGAAAAGCTCCTTCAGTCCGGGTACAAGGATTGCCTGCTCTGCGAGGTCGAGCGCAAGGGGGAGGAGAAAAGGTGCCTTCGCTGTTCCGGCAAGGCGGAGCAGCGCGACCGCCTCCTCTGGGAGATCAACCGGGAGAGGATCCGCCGGAACGCGGCACGGCTGTCCCTGGCCTACCCCGGCGCAGGCCATTTCTACAGCGGCCGGTATCTCGCGGGCGTCTTCTGGGCATCCCTGCTTCCACTGACGGCGGGTCTGGTCCAGGGGACCTGGCGCGGGCCGACCCCGGGGCACGCGTTCCTCCTCGTCGCCTTCGGGCTGATCTGGTACCTGGCCTGGCTCGACGCAGGCCGCGGCGCCGGGGAGCCGGCCGCACCCTGCCAGAAGGCATGCCCGGCGGACATCAATATCCCCGACTACATCGCCCTGGTGCGCGAGGGGCGTCCTCTGGAAGCCCTGGCCCTTGTCCACGACAAGCTCCCCTTTGCCGCCTTCTGCGGCAGGGCCTGCCCCCACCCGTGCGAGCAGGAATGCGTCCGCACCGAGTACGGGGCGCCGATCGCCATCATGGCGATCAAGCGGTACGCGGCCGACCTCGGGTACGCCGCTGCGTTCCTGCCCTCCCCTCCCGTCGCCGAAAGGATGCGCAGGCCGAAGGTCGCCGTGGTCGGAGCGGGGCCCGCGGGGCTTTGCGCGGCGGACACCCTGGCGCGCCTGGGGTGCAAAGTCACCGTGTTCGACGAGGAGGCCGAGCCGGGGGGGATGATGCGGTACGCCGTCCCCGAATTCCGTTTCCCGAAAGAGGCGCTATGGTCCGACGTGCGGACGATCCTCGCGCGCGGAGTCGACTTCCGGGGCGAGAAAAAATTCGGGCGGGACCTCTTCTTCGAAAGTCTCGCCGGGGAAAACTTCGAGGCGGTCCTTTTCGCGGCCGGGGCGGGGGAACCCGTGCGCCTTCCGCTCACGGGGGGCGAAACGGAGGGGTTCTTCGACGCCCTGACGTTTCTCTCCCGCTCCCGGGAAGGGCAGGCGGCCCCCTTGCGCGGGAGCGTGGCGGTGATCGGAGGGGGAAAGGTCGCGCTCGATGCCGCCCGGACGGCCGTCCGGCTTGGCGCGCAGGAAGTCACGATGGCGTGCCTGGAGTCCAGGGACTCGATGCCGTCCTATCCGTGGGAGGTCGAGGAGGCGGCTGCGGAGGGCGTGAGAATCCTTCCCGGGACGGCAGTGGAGGGTTTCCTCCAGCGCGACGGCCGGGTGGCCGGGATCGAAGCGCTCCGGGTCGAGCGGATCGACTATGACGAGAAGGGGAGGATCGTTCCCCGCACCGTCCCGGGCAGCAAGTTCGCAATCCCCGCGGAGACGGTCATTTCGGCCATCGGGAGCCGTCCCGCTCAGGACTTTTTCCCCCCCGCGGCGAGGCAGGAAAGCATCGATCCCGGGCGCAATTTTTCCCGGTTGATTTTTTCCGGGAAGCTATCTACAATTCCGGCCTATGTGACCGGGGACTGCGTGGGGGGCCCCGGCACGGTGGTCGAGGCATCCGCGTCCGGCAGGGCGGCCGCCTTGAATATCTACGGCGACCTCTGCGTCGAAGAAGTCAGGAAAGCGCGGTTCGAGGACCGGTTCCGGCGTGCGGCCGAACCCCAGATCGAGGACCGGCCGGAATGGAGGATCCGGAGGGAGGCCCCCCGGCTTCCCCCGGAGGAGAGCCGGCGAACGTTTCGGGAAGTCCAGAAGCGATACGACGAGGATTGCGCCCGCAAGGAATCCGAGCGGTGCGCGAGATGCAATCTGCAGTTATGAATCCACCACGGAAGGGGGTGAAACCGAATGAAGAAGTTCGCGGCTCTCATGGCGATCATCGTGGCAGTGACCTTCTCGGCCGGCTTGGTGATCAGCGCGGAAGCTCCCGCGGGAAAGGTGACCATCAAGCACATCCAGAAGACGAAGGAACCGGTCGTCTTCGACCACAAGGCGCACACGACCAGGGCAAAGGACTGCCAGGTGTGCCACCACAAGAACGAGAAGGGCAAGGAGCAGGCGTGCCAGGCGTGCCACAAGGAGGCGGCCGAAGGGAAAGTGGTAGCTTTGAAGGAAGCGTACCATACCCAGTGCAAGGACTGCCACAAGAAGGACGCCAGCAAGAAGGCTCCGACCACCAAGTGCGACGGGTGCCACAAGAAGTAACGGGGTTTTTCTTACGATTCGCGCCGGAGAGGGGGCCGGTTCCCCTCTCCGGTTTCTTTCCCCAAAATCCGTCCCCGCCGATGCATGTATAATGTTGGTTTGGTATTTATTCATCGCTTGAAGGTGAATTCCCATGGTTGAGGGAAAGCGCACGGAATCTCCGATGGACAAGGTGTGGAAGTTTTTCACCTCCCTGAAGCTCGCGATCTTTGTCATCATCATCCTGGCGGTGGCCTCCATCATCGGGACGATCATCGAGCAGAACCAGCCGCTCGAGAAATACCGGCAGTTCTACAGCGACGGGACGATCCGGCTGTTCGAGTCCCTGAACCTGTTCGACATGTACCACTCCTGGTGGTTCCTCCTCCTGCTGGTCCTGCTCACCGTGAACCTCTCCTGCTGCACCCTCGACAGGCTTCCGCGAACCGTCAAGGTCGTCCGGAATCCGAAGACCACCCTGGACGAGAACCTCGAGAAGTCGCTCTCGCACGTCGACCGGTGGAAGAAGAAGGGGGGAATGGAGGAACTGGCCGACACGTACAAGACGGCGATGGGCAGCGCCTTCGCCAGGCCTCGCGTGACCGAAAACAGCGGGACGCTCCACCTGTACGCCGAGAAGGGGGTCGTCTCCCGCTTCGGCGTCTACGTGACCCATCTCTCCATCATCATTATCTTCATCGGCGCCATCATCGGCAACGTCTTCGGGTTCAAGGGGTTCGCGAACATCGTCGAGGGGCAGTCGGTCCGGACGATCCCGACGCGGGGGGGGGCCAACCAGGTCGATCTCGGGTTCGCGGTGCGCTGCAACAAGTTCCGGGTCGACTTCTACCCCACCGGCCAGCCGAAGGAATATTCCTCGGACCTGAGCGTCATCGAGGGCGGGCGGGAGGTCGTGCGCAAGACGATCGAGGTGAACGACCCGCTCCAGTACAAGGGGATCTGGTTCTACCAGGCGAGTTACGGGCCCGCGGGGGCGGCAAGCGCAACCGTGGCGGTCAACAGCCCGGACGGCGGTCGGATGGAGACCTTTTCCCTCACCCCGGGTCAGAAGGTGGAGATCCCCGGGTACGGGAAGGTGAGCGGGATCGACTACCAGAACGACTTCCAGGGGCTCGGTCCCGCGCTTCTCGTGGTCCTCGAGAAGCATGGGAAGCCGCCGGCCGAGTTCTGGCTTCTTAAGGCCTACCCCAATTTCGACCGCCAGCGGGGGGACACGCGTTACCTGTCGTTCGCGGGGGTCGACCAGATTTTCTACACCGGGCTCCAGGTGGCCCAGGACCCGGGGGTAAACATCGTGTGGGTCGGCTGCACGCTCATGGTCATCGGGATCATGATCGCTTTCTTCATGTCCCACCAGCGGCTCTGGATCCGGCTCTCGCGCGGAGGCGATGGGCGCGTGGAGGTCGTCCTCGCCGGCTCCACGAACAAGAACAGGCTTGCCTTCGAAAAGAGATTTGAGAAAATACAAGCCGATATGAAGGCGGTCGGTGCCTGACCGCGCACCGTATCGGTTAGGCAACCGGGAGATGACTTGCCATGTTGAACGTCCGTCTGTTTGATATCACCACACTGCTTTTCGGCGTCGCGTCCGTCAACTACGTAGCCGCCCTGTACGGGAAGAAAGAGACCCTTGCCCGCATCGGGACCTGGGTATGCGTCGCCGCCGCCGTCGTGTCGACCGCCGCAATCGGCGTCCGGTGGGCCGAGTCGTACAAGATGGGGATCGGGCGCATTCCCGTGACCAACCTCTACGAGTCGCTCGTCTTCTTCGCGTGGTCGGTCAACCTGTTCTACCTGGCGGTGGAGTGGAAATACAGGAGCCGGGCCTTCGGGGCGTTCGTGATGCCGATCGCCTTCGGCACCATGCTGTTCGCCTTCACGAACGAAAGCAGCATCCAGCCGCTGGTTCCCGCCCTGCAGTCCTACTGGCTCCACGCGCACGTCATCACCTGCTTCGTGGGGTATGCGGGATTCGCCGTATCCGCCGGGGTGGCGGTCATGTATCTCATGAAGGCGAAGCAGGAGGAGAGGAAGGTGACCGGCGGGGTGGTTCAACGGTTCCCCTCGACGAAGGTCCTGGACGAGCTGGTCTACAGGGCGATCATCTGGGGATTCCCGTTCCTGACGGCCGGGATCATCACCGGGGCGGCCTGGGCGAACTACGCGTGGGGCACGTATTGGTCGTGGGACCCCAAGGAGACGTGGTCGCTCATCGTGTGGCTCGTGTACGCGGCGTTCCTCCACGCGCGGGTCACCCGGGGATGGCACGGGCGTCGCGCGGCGATCCTTTCGATCGTCGGGTTTCTGGCGACGATCATGTGCTACCTGGGGGTGAACCTGGTCCTCTCCGGCCTGCACTCCTATGGCGGGGCGTAATCCGAAAGGGGGAGACTTCTCGAGAGAGAACCGTCGGGCCCGATGAAGTTCAAAATCCTCGCCTTCCTCTTGACGGCCGCCGCATCGGTCACCCTGCTTGCCTTCGGGCTGTTCCGCGGAGAATTCGTCAAGGCACTCGTCAACGGCGCGCTCCTTTGACTGCACTGCATCGGGGTCGGGTGATCCCGTGGCATTTTTAAGGCGAAGGGTCTACCAGGCGCTGGGGGCCGTCCTGCCCAACGCCTACGTGCAGGGGTTCCTGTCGGCCACCCTCTACCAGGGGCCTCTCAAAGGGGTCTGCACCCCGCTGTTCAACTGCTATGCCTGTCCCTCCGCCCTCTTTTCCTGCCCGATCGGGACGATCCAGCATTTCGCGGCGACGGGGAAAGTCCCGTTCTACGCCGCCGGGACGATGGCGGTCGTCGGGGCGTCGGTGGGCCGGATGACATGCGGGACGCTTTGCCCGTTCGGGTTCCTCCAGGACATCCTCTACAAGATCCGGACCTGGAAGGGACGGCTTCCCGGATGGGCGTCCTGGCTGCGCTACGCCGCTCTGGCCGTTCTCGTCTTCCTGATTCCCGCCCTTACCCACGTGCACTGGTTCTCGAGGCTCTGCCCCATGGGGACCCTGAGCGCCGGTCTGCCGTGGGTGACCATGAGCGGAAGCATCCGGGCCATGATGGGCTCCCTCTTCTGGGTCAAGATCGGGATCCTGCTTCTTTTCGTCACCTCCTCGGTCCTGGTCAAGCGCCCTTTTTGCCGCGCCGCCTGCCCCCTCGGGGCGATCTTTTCGCTGTTCAACCGGTCGAGCTTCCTCCAGCTGGCCTGGAACCCCGACACCTGCACCCGGTGCGGGAAATGCCGGAAGATCTGCCCCGTCGACATCCGCCCCGACTACAACCCGACGAACCCCGAATGCCTGCGCTGCTGGGACTGCACGCGATGCCCGAGCCTGAAAATGACAACGGTCCTTACCCGGAACCCCTTCGGCCTCCCGGGAATGGCGGAGGGACGTGGCGCGGAGATCCTCCCGGGGACT
>DATEXR010000161.1 GCA_035256765.1 Candidatus Deferrimicrobiaceae bacterium
CGACCGCGCTCCCCTGCGACCTCCCCGCGAATGTCGGACTCCACTGCGTGGGCAAGGAGGCCGGGCACCACCCCGTGCCGCAGGAGGAGATCAACGCCCTGCTGGTGCGCCTCGCCCGCGAAGGAAAGCGCGTGGTCAGGCTGAAGGGCGGCGACCCGTACGTGTTCGGGCGGGGCGGCGAGGAAGCGGAGGCGCTCGCCGCTGCGGGGGTCCTGTTCGAGGTGGTGCCGGGCGTGACCTCGGGAATCGCGGTCCCTGCGTACGCCGGGGTACCGCCGACGCACCGGCAGGAGGCCGTCCAGGTGACGTTGCTCACGGCTCACGAATCGAAAAAAGTGGAAGGGCCGCAGGTACGCTGGGACCTGCTCGCCGCCGATCCCCACGCGACGCTGGTGGGGTATATGGGCGTGACCAGCCTGCCGCATGTCGTGGAGCGGCTCATCGCCGCGGGCATGAAACGCCTCACGCCCGCCGCGGTCGTGGAGCGGGGCACCACCTCCGCCCAGAGGGTGATCCGGAGCACGCTCGACGAGCTCCCCGCCGCCGTCGAGCGCGCGAGAATCGAACCCCCGGCGCTTTTCATCATCGGCACGGTCGTCCGTCACGCGGACACTTTGGACTGGTTCGGGAAACGTCCGCTTTCGGGGGAACGCCTCGTGATCGCCTCTCCGGGAGGGGACCTCGGCACAGAGCTGGACAGGTGCGGCGCAGAGGTGGTCGAAGTCCCCCTGCCCGTCACCCCCGCGGCGAGGGTCGTCCTGGGTGCCCTGCCGCTCACGGGCTGCGTCCTGCGAAGCCCGGAGGAAGCGGACGCTCTCGACGAGGAAAGGGACGGGCCCGGGTGGGATTCATCGAAGGTCGTGGCATGGTGCTTGAGTCCCGCAGCCGCCGGGAGGGCGCGGCTCCTCGGCTGGAGGAATGTCGTGCACATCCCCGATGAACAACCCGGCGCGGTCATCCAAGCGATGGTGCGCGGGTAAGAATCACGCGTCCGCGGTAAGTCCGTGTTTCGGTTTTTGCAAATAAAAGAAATGAATCACACCGTTCGAAATTTTCGTTCAGCCGACAAGAAAAAATTCGGCACGATAGAAAGGAAATTTGTTATGATTCCCATTAGTGAAATATTCACGGATGAGACCTGCGTTTGCAGGGACCCCGTGAATCATTCGCTGCATAGAAGCCAGAACGAATCGCCGCCATTGCCTGCTATCGCAACCGAAGCCGGCGGAAGTGCGAGGAAACGAACATGACCCTGATTCCCTACGTGGTCATCTACCTGGCTCTGGTCGTCTTCGCCTTCGCCATCATCGCCCGCTTCCTCATGTGGTCCCGGCTGCCCATGCACCTCCGCTGGGAGTTGTACCCCGTGGCCCACGAAGCAAGCCGGGCACACTACGGCGGCTCGTACCTCGAGGAGACCGACTGGTGGAAGAAGCCGCGCGAAAAGTCCCTGGTCGGGGAACTCAAGGCGATGATCCCCGAGATCGTGTTTCTGGTCGCGCTCAAGGAGCACAACCCGAAG
>DATEXR010000162.1 GCA_035256765.1 Candidatus Deferrimicrobiaceae bacterium
GTGAGTTTGCCCCACTTCTCTTTGACCCTCCCTTTGATTTCATTCCACTTTCCTTTCAAAATATCTTCATTCATGTTCGTCTCCTTTTATCTTATTCGCTGAAACAAGGACGTCCCGCGAAAATTCACCTCCCGATGCGAACCCTCTCATAGTAATACCGTCCGCCTGCCTTCGGTATCGGTATCTGTCCGAAACGCGAGCCGCTGTTTGTCTGATTTTCGGACCGGTGGTTGTCCTATGGCAGGAAGGGGCGCCGGAGGATTCGGATCAAGGGAAACCTTCCTTCGGGCCGTGGCGTCCCAACCTCGAGACGGGAACAAGACCGAGAGGAGGCCGATTCGGTCTGAAGAAGACGGCCGGAAGAGGGAGCCCCCTCCCCGGCCGCGACGAGCGAAAAAGGTATTTCCTATCTGATGCCCGGCGCAAGTCAGAAAGGGGAGACGCGCTTTCCTCCTTGTCTCGCCCGGAGGAGCGTGTATCGTATGGGCAATAAGGGGTAGAGGATGGGGGAATCCATCGTCATCGAACTGACCGCAACGGGAAAGGGGTCGTTCGCGGGACGGAGCATGCGGGTTGCCGCCCTCCTTCTCCTGTTCGGGCTGCTGGCACCTCCGGGAGTGTCGCCCGGCCCTGCCGCCGCTCCCGGCAACCCCTCTTCACGCGGCGGAATGGTTGGGGACAATTCGGTCTTTCTCCCCGGGAATGTCCGCGTTTCCGAGCGTCTCTTCGGTCTCCCGGGGCTCATTAACGTCGGTCGCGTGGCCAACGGAATCTTTCGGGGCGCCCAGCCGAAGCCCGAGGGGTACGCCACCCTGAAGGCGATGGGCGTCAGGACGGTAGTCAACCTTCGCACGCGTCACGGGGAGAGGAAGGCGGTCGAGGCGGCGGGGATGCGATATGTCGAGATCCCCATGAGTGTGTGGAAGAATGTCGACCCGGCGGCGGTGCGGAAGGCGCTGTCGGTGATGACCGACCCGGCGAACCAGCCCGTATTCGTCCATTGCTCCCGCGGGGTGGACCGCACGGGAGTGGTGGCGGCGGTCTACCGGATGGATGTCGACGGGTGGAGCGAAGCGGAGGCGGAGGCGGAGATGGAGGCCTTCGGCTTCCACGAGTTCTGGTCACAGCTCAAAGAGTTCGTTCGCCGGTACCAGGGAGGAGCAGAAGGGGACCCGGGCGGGGACGGCCCGTAAATCCATAGGGAATGGAGGTTCAGGGATGACGGGAGGCGGGTCGAAGGCGGGGGGGGTGTTCGTCCTCTCGGCGGCGGCCGGCGCGGGACATGTCCGGTCGGCGGAAGCTCTGGTAGCCGCCTTCGCGGCGAAGGGGATCGCCGCGAAGCATGTGGAGGTCCTGAAGTACTCCTCCTACTTCTTCAAAAAGGTCTTTTCGGACCTGTACTTCGAACTGGTCAACCGGCAGCCGGCGATCCTGGGGCTGGTCTACGACGCCATGGACCACCCGTGGATGTACAGGAAACGCCGCCTCGCGCTCGACCTGCTCAACACCCGGCCCCTCGCCAATCTGCTCAAGGAGGAGCGACCGCGGCTGGCCGTATGCACCCACTTCCTCCCGGCGGAGATCCTTCTCCACCTGCGCAGGAAGAAGATCCTGGACATCCCGGTCGGGGTCGTGATCACGGACTTCGACCTCCACGCCATGTGGTTGTACAGGGGAGTGGACTGGTACTTCGTCGCGTGCGAGGAGACGAAGGTCCACATGACCGCGCTCGGGGTTCCGCCGGAGACGATCCACGTCACGGGGATCCCCATCGACCCGGCCTTCTCCGCGGCGAGAGAGAAAGCGGAAACCCGCCGTGCGCTGGGCCTCGAGCAGGACCTCACCACGGTCCTCGTCTCCGCGGGGGGGTTCGGGATGGGGCCCGTGGAATCCCTTGCGAACGCCCTGCAGGAGGTCCGGCACCCCATCCAGGTGGCGGTGGTGTGCGGAAAGAACCCGGACCTGAAGCGCCGCCTGGAGGATCTTCCGGCTCCCAACCACCCCGTGAAGATCGTGGGGTTCACGACCGAGATGGAGCGGTGGATGGCGGCCTCGGATCTCCTCGTGGGGAAGGCGGGGGGGCTTACCAGCTCCGAGGCGCTGGCCTCGGGCCTGGTGATGGTCATCATCAACCCGATCCCGGGACAGGAGGAGCGCAACAGCGACCATCTCCTCGAGGAGGGGGTCGCCGTGCGGTGCAACAACCTCCCCGCTCTGGCCTACAAGATCGACTCCCTCCTGTCGGACAAGGAGCGGTTCGACCGGATGCGGCAGGCGGTCCGCCAAATGGCCCGCCCGAATGCGGCGGCCGACGTCGTGTCCCTGGTCTCCGGGGCGAGGACCTCGCCAAAGGGTCCCTCTCCGACCACATGAACGAATCGGTCTTTCGAAGGGCACCGCGAGTTCGACGATTAATGAAAGGTTGCCCGAAGCAGCTGCGACCGGCGTAGCGGGATCGGTGATGTCGGGCTGGTCGATCCGGCCCCTGAAACACAACGGCCGGAAGGGAAAAGTCGCCCTCCCGTGCGCGGCAGAAAAAGGAATTTCCTGTCGGGACTTACGATCACGACATGATTCCGGAATACATGGGGATCCATCGGGAGCAGCCCTCCTCTTCCCTATCGTCGGCGCAGACGAACATGGAAATTCCTGTCATCCCCTCTTCAGAAACCCCTTTAAACCATAAGACAAACATGTGAGAATCGGACAAACTACGATTCACATATC
>DATEXR010000163.1 GCA_035256765.1 Candidatus Deferrimicrobiaceae bacterium
GTTTCTCACCCAGGTGCGGCAGTTCGTCTACGGCAACACCTATCCGCTGATCGACGACCACAGGAGGGGGTGACTCCCTGCCGGAAGCGCGCGGGAGATCACGACGGGCCTCGGGCGGGACGAACGATCCCCGGTCAGATCAGTTTATCCAGCTTCTTCACGTCCTGGAGCGGGCTCCCCCCGACGACCTGGAAGGGAGGCACGTCCCGGTTCACGAAGGAGTTCATCGCCACCACCGCGCCCTCGCCGATCGTCACCCCGCAGCGGATGACGGATCCCGCTCCCACGAGCGCCTGCTTCCCGATCTCCGTTTTGCCCAGGCGTACGCTTTTGATCGTCACCTCGTGGGTCAGGATCTTCGTCATCGTCCCGACGACCGCCCCGTCCCCGATGGTGAGAAGGGAGGGGAATTCGATATCCATGAAGACGAGCGGGGCGATGAACGCATCCTTCCCGATGTTCATCCCGATCGATCGGAGAAGCCGGTTCTTGAATTCCCCCGACGGCAGGATCGTGCACACGAAGATGACGAGGGACTGCCGGAGAAACCGGAGCCGGCTCTGCAAAACGATCTTGTGCCAGTACTCCCGCGGGTTGAGGTCCGTTCCCTCGTAAGGGATCTTCAGGTACCGCTCCGGTCCCCTGATGAACTCTTTCACCCTTTTCCTTGCGGCTTCGATATCGTTCGCCATGGTCGTACTCCTCGATTCGGAATTGCAGGAGGTTTTGCAAGAATAGGCGAAACGAGGGAGCGGGTTCAATAGGAAAGAGCGGTTCCTTCCCGCCGTCCCGCGCGAAGGAGGCGGATGGCAGGGAAATCCCCGCGCGAGACCATTTCCCCGGGAGGAGAGTTTTGTCGGACTGCAATCCAACGAATACGGGCCGTACCGACGCCGTCGTCCTTCTGCACGGCCTCGGGGGGAAGGACTGGAATCTGCGGTACCTGGGCCGGCGGTTTGCCCGATCCGGCCTGGCGGTGCGATACCACCACTATCCTTCCCGGACCGGAAACCTGGAGGAGATCGCGAGGGGGCTTGCCGAGACGGTAACGCGCACGGAGGGGAGGAAGGTACATCTGTTGGGACATAGCCTGGGGGGAATCGTCATCGCGAAGATGCTGGAAACCACTCCGCCGGCGAACGTGGGACGGGTGGCGTTCCTGGGATGCCCCATCGGGGGAAGCGCGGCGATCACGGCGCTCTCCGGGAACCGCTTTGGCCGCCGTCTCCTCGGCCCCGTGGCGAGGGAGGGGGTTGTGGAAAGAAGGCCCCACGCGCCCGTGGACCGGGAACTGCTCGTCGTGGCGGGGACCCTTCCGATGGGGATCGGCCTCCTGACCGGTCTGCCGCGTCCTCATGACGGGTGGGTTCAGGTATCGGAAACCCGGATCGAAGGGGCCAGGCTGGTGACCTCGCGCGCCTTCCATTTCGGGCTGCTGTTTTCGCGGAATGTCGCCGATCTCCTTTGCGCCTTCTTTTCCGGAGAGATATAGTGGTTTTTTTTTAACGGGGAATGGCACGGGAAAGGGGAATGGGGGAAGATGGGAGGTGCCGGGGATACGGACGGGAAATTCCGCGTGGCGATGGCCGGCCGCTCGGTCATGGGGCACTGGTTCAAGTTCTGGAACTTTCCCGAAATGCTGAGCAGGTACGCCATCTATTTTCCTTGGCCGATTCCGTATCAGGTGCGCGTGAAGGATCGGTACCGGCTCGAATACGTCCGGATCGTCCCTCCGGATCCCGGTCAGGAGAATCCCTCCTATGGGAAGGAGACGCTTTCCTCCCTGCGCGGGCAGGTCGAGGGAAAGCGATACGATGCGATGTTTTTCAAATTGTGTTTCGTCGATTTCCGGGACAGGAAGCTGAAGGATGAAATCACAAAGCAGAAACTGTTCGATGGCATGAAGTTCCTGATCACGGATGTCCATGCCTTCGCCAGGGAGGTGAAGGCAAAGCTGATTTTGGGCAACGCGCTGCCCGTGTTGAAACCGGGGGAATATGCCCAGCGGCTCAGGAGAGAGTACAACGAGTGGATCGGGGAATACGCGGGAAGATGCGGCGACATCGCGGTGTTCGATCTGTTCGGGCTGCTTGCCGACGACCAGGGGACCTTGCGGACCGATCTTGCCCGAAACCCGTTCGACCCCCACCTGAACAAGAAGGCCTATTCGATCCTCGAGAAGGAATTGGATACCCGGTTGTCGGAGCTGCGATAAATCTTCGCCGGAAGGATCCGCCGGAGCGAAAAAGGGCGGGGACCCGGAGATCCCCGCCCGCCCGTGCTTCCCGAAAACGCTTTCGCCTAGCCGAAGAGGACCCTCAGGTATTCCCGGTTGAGCCTCGCGATGAACTTCACGTCGATCCCTTTCGGACATGCCGCCTGGCCCTCGTAGTGGTTCGTGCAGTTGCCGAAGCCGCACTCCTGCATCGCCTGGATCATCGCCAGGACCCTTTCCTTGGCTTCCACCCTTCCCTGGGGAAGGGCGGCCAGCTGCGAAACCTTGGCGCCCGTGAAGAGCATCGCCGC
>DATEXR010000164.1 GCA_035256765.1 Candidatus Deferrimicrobiaceae bacterium
GAGGCCGTGCATCGAGAGGGTCGATGCACCGCTGCCGGCGAGACGCCCGACCGAGGCGTACCCGCTGCGGTACGGTGAGGGAGGGCAACGAAGGCGGAGCGGATGCAGCGGCCCTCGAATGCCGGGATCTGAGGGAATGGACCCCCCGAGACCGGAGCGCAGCTGTGCGGGTTCACCGCACGGCGAGCCACGAACGGAGCCCCCCTCCGAGGATGCGGAGCCGATCCGATAAGAGGACTTAATTACGGGATGCGGCGCCCGGGCAGGGACCCCCCGCTTCCCGGCTCCCGGCTCCCGAAATTGACTTACCCGGCCAGATTCATTAGCATATCTTGTTTATACTTTCCAGGAGACCGACCATGGAAGAGTTCCCCCGGATAAAGAGGCTCCCCCCGTACATTCTGGCCGTCGTGACGGACCTGAAGGCGAAAATGCGCAAGGCGGGCGAGGACATCATCGATCTCGGGATGGGAAATCCCGACCTCCCGACGCCGAAGCATATCGTCGACAAACTGATCGAGGCGTCCCGGAATCCCCGGAACCACCGGTACTCCGCCTCGCGGGGGATCCCGAAACTGCGCCTCGCCATCTGCAACTGGTACAAGCGGAGGTACAGCGTGGATCTCGACCCCGATACGGAGGCGATCGCCACGATAGGGGCCAAGGAAGGGCTGTCCCACCTGGTCCTGGCCATCATGGGCCCGGGGGACATCGCCCTCGTCCCGAACCCGACCTACCCGATCCACGCCTACTCCGTGGTCATCGCCAACGCGGACGTGCGGTCGATCTCGCTCACCAGCGGGGAGGGGGACTTCCTGGACCGGACCCGGCGGGCGATGAAAACGATCTGGCCCAAGCCGAAGGTCCTGATCATCTCGTTCCCACACAATCCGACGACGGAGGTGGTGGATCTGGAGTTCTTCCGGCGCATCGTCGAGTTCGCGAAGGAGAACGAACTCCTCGTCATTCACGACCTGGCCTACGCCGACCTGGTGTTCGACGGGTACAAGGCCCCTTCCATCCTGCAGGTCCCGGGGGCCAAGGACGTGGCGGTGGAGCTGTACTCGATGTCCAAGGGGTACTCGATGCCGGGGTGGCGGGTCGGGTTCGTGGTGGGAAACCGGCGGATGGTGGGCGCCCTGGGGCGCATCAAGAGCTACCTCGACTACGGGATGTTCCAGGCGATCCAGATCGCCGCCACGGTGGCGCTGAACGGCCCGTACCGCGTGGTGGACGAGGCGGTGGAGGTCTACCGGAAGCGGAGGGACTGCCTGGTGGACGGGTTCGCCCGGATCGGCTGGGAATTCCCGAAGCCCCAGGGGACGATGTTCGTCTGGGCCCCGATCCCGGAGCCCTTCCGGACGATGGGCTCGGTCGAGTTCTCCAAGATGCTGTTGACCAACGGGAAGGTGGCCGTCTCTCCGGGCGTCGGCTTCGGTGAGCACGGGGAGGGGTTCGTGCGGTTCGCCCTGGTGGAAAACGAGCACCGGATCCGTCAGGCGATCCGCGGCGCGAAGGCCATCCTGCAGGCTCCCGTCAAGGTCAAGGCGAGATGACCCGGGCCCTCAAAGAAATCGGCATCGGGATCATCGGGTTCGGGACCGTCGGTTCCGGGACGGTCAGGCTCCTTCGGGAAAACGCAGAACTTTTACGCCGGCGGGTGGGGGTCCCCCTCCGAATCGTGAAGGTCGCCGACCTCGACCTGGAACGCGACCGCGGGGTTTCGCTGCCGCGGGAAATCCTGACCACCGACGGATTCCAGGTGACCCGGCACCCGGACGTCCACATCGTTTGCGAGCTTGTGGGGGGAAAGGGCGCCGCCCTGGAATTCCTCCACGATACGATCCGACAGGGGAAATCGGTCGTGACCGCGAACAAGGCCCTTCTGGCCGAACACGGAGTGGAGATCAGCAAGGCCGCGGCCGCGGCCGGCGTGGACATCGGGTTCGAGGCCAGTGTCGGCGGAGGGATCCCCATCATCCGGGCAATGCGGGAGGGGCTTGCCGCCAACCGGATCCAGGAAATCTACGGGATCATCAACGGAACGTGCAACTACATCCTCAGCCGGATGACCAACGAGGGGAAGGAATTCCCCGCGGTCCTGGCGGAGGCGCAGAAGATCGGCCTTGCGGAGGCCGACCCGTCCTTCGACGTGGACGGGATCGACTCCGCGCACAAGCTCGCGATTCTCGTGTGGCTGGCCACCGGCGGGAGCATCCCCCTCGAGAACATCTACGTCGAGGGGATACGCCACGTTTCCGCGCAGGACATCGTTTTCGCGCGCGAGTTCGGGTACACGATCAAACTGCTCGCCATCGCGAAGGAGAGGGGAAACGGCATCGAGGTGCACGTGCATCCGACGATGATCCCCTCCGACCACCTGCTGGCCACGGTCGGCGGTGCCTACAACGCGATCTTCGTGAAGGGCGACTTCGTCGGATCCTCGATGTTCTACGGGCAGGGGGCGGGGAAGCTCCCGACCGCCTCGGCGGTGGTGAGCGACGTGATCGAGATCTCACGGAATCTCGGGAAAGGAGTCTCCGGCAGAATTCCGCCGAGCGGGTTCCACAACCAGCTTCCCGGGAGGGGAACCGCCGTGTCCCCCTTCACGGAAGTGGACTCCGAGTACTACCTCCGGTTCCAGGTGATCGACAAGCCGGGCGTCTTGTCCAAGATCGCCGGGATCCTGGGGAGCCACCAGATCAGCATCTCCTCCGTCATCCAGAAGGGGCGGAAGCAGGAAAGCGCGGTGCCGATCTTCATCGTGACCCACCACGCGAAGGAGAAGGACATGCGCGCCGCCCTCGAGGAGACCGACCGGCTTCCCGTCGTTCTCGACCGCACCCGCATGATCCGGATCGAAAACAACCTGTAACCCGGTAAAGGAATCCGCACGATGCCCAGGGTAGGAATCATCCGCCGGTACCGCAATCTGCTGCCGTCCGTGCCCGACGCGAGCGTGGTGACCCTTCTCGAGGGGGACACGCCGCTTGTCCCCGCCCCGAGCCTTGCCCGATCCATCGCCCCGGGAACCGAGATCTATCTGAAGTACGAGGGGTTGAACCCGACGGGGTCGTTCAAGGACCGCGGGATGACGATGGCGGTTTCGATGGCGAAGTCCCGGGGGGCGGATTCCGTGATCTGCGCCTCCACCGGGAACACCTCGGCGTCCGCCGCGGCCTATGCGGCGAGAGCGGGAATGAAGGCGTACGTCCTCATCCCGGAGGGGAAGATCGCCCTCGGCAAACTCTCCCAGGCGATGATCCACGGCGCCCAGGTGATCCAGATCCTGGGGAACTTCGACGAGGCGCTGGGGCTCGTCCGGGAGATCTCGGAAAAGTATCCGGTGACCCTGGTCAACTCGCTCAACCCGGACCGAATCGAGGGGCAGAAGTCCGCGGCATTCGAGATCTGCGACGCCCTGGGCGACGCGCCGGACAGCCACGTCCTCCCCGTCGGCAACGCGGGCAACATCACCGCGTACTGGGCCGGCTACAAGGCGTACCGGGCGGCCGGAAGGTCGAAGCGCCTCCCCCGGATGCTGGGGTGGCAGGCCGAGGGGGCCGCTCCCATCGTGCGGGGGCACCCGATACGGAAGCCCGAGACGGTCGCGACCGCCATCCGGATCGGAAACCCCGCTTCGTGGAAGCAGGCCGAAGCGGCGCGCGACGAGTCGGGAGGGCTGATCCGCATGGTCAGCGATGCGGAGATCCTCGAGGCGTACAAGCTTGTGGCGGAAACGGAAGGGATCTTCTGCGAACCGGCGTCGGCGGCGTCGGTCGCCGGCGTGATAAAATTGGGCAGGGAGTCGTTCTTTCGCAAGGGGGAGCGGATCGTGTGCACCCTCACCGGGCACGGCCTGAAGGACCCGGACAACGCGATCGCACAGTCCGTGGAGCCCGTCACCATCCCGCCGGACATGGCGGAGGTCCTGAAGGTGCTCGGTTTTTAACGAAGAGAGGCGACGTGGATCGAAAATTCATCATTCTCATCGGCGACGGGATGGCCGACTGGCCGGTTCCCTCCCTCGGGGACAAGACCCCCCTGGAAGCGGCGAACAAGCCCCACATGGACTTCATGGCGTCCCAGGGGGCGTTGGGCATGGTCCAGGTGGTCCCGAAAGACATGTACCCGGGAAGCGACGTGTCGAACTTGAGCATCATCGGGTACGACCCCCGGGAAGTCTACACGGGGCGCTCCCCCCTGGAGGCGGCGTCCATGGGGGTGGAGCTTGCGGAAGACGACGTGGCGGTGAGGTGCAACGTGGTTGCCCTGAAAAACCTCGGGGCCAGGTCCGAGATGGAGGACTTTTCCGCGGGGCACATCGGCACCGGGGAAGCTGCCGAGCTTTTGCGGGCGCTCCAGGAGAGGGTCGAGGAAAGGGGGGTGCGCTTTTACCCGGGAGTGAGCTACCGGCACCTCATGGTCTGGCCCGGCGGCAACGCCGCGGTCGAGACGACCCCACCGCATGACATCCACGGGAAAAACATCACCGAATATCTTCCCAAGGGGGAAGGTGCGGAGTTTCTGCTGGAGCTCATGGAAATCTCCCGGGAGATATTTCCCGACCATCCCGTCAACCGGAAGAGGGTCGAGGCGGGCAAGCCGCCGGGGAACTCCATCTGGCTTTGGGGGCAGGGGAAAGCGCCCCGGATGCAGACGTTCCGGGAAAAATACGGCCTCTCGGGCTCCGTGGTGGCGGCGGTCGACCTCATCCGGGGAATCGGCGTCTATGCGGGGCTGGAGCTGGTTACCGTTCCCGGAGCCACGGGGTACATCGATACGAACTTCCGCGGGAAGGCGGAGTACGCCCTCCGGGAGCTGGAAAGCAAGGATTTCGTCCTGATCCACGTGGAGGCGCCCGACGAGGCGGGACACAACGGAAGCGCCCCGGACAAGGTCCGGGCCATCGAGCGGATCGACGAGGAGATGCTGTCGCCCATCCTCGCCCGGGCGAAAAGCGACGGCAACCTGACGGTCCTGGTGCTCCCCGACCATCCGACCCCGGTGGCCATCCGTACCCATTCCCAGGAGCCGGTGCCATTCGCCTTTTACCCCGCTCCCTCGGGCCTTTCGTCCTTCCCGGACAAGAGGTACACCGAGGCGGATGCGAAGGCGACCGGACAGTTCCTGGACGCCGGGACGCGTCTCATCGGATACCTCCTGGCGGGAAGAAACGCGTAGGCGGCGATGGAGCGGGTCGCCGAGGTCCGGGTCCTTTTCGCGGACACCGACGCCATGGGGATCGCCTACTATGCGAACTACCTCAAGTGGTTCGAGTCGGGGCGGGTAGAGCTTATGAGGAGCATGGGGATGGCGTACCGGGAACTGACCGGGATCGGCGTTCACCTCCCGGTCACGGAAGCAAACGTACGGTACCTTTCGCCGGCCCGATACGACGACCTCCTCGCCATCCGCGCGGAAATGCGGGGTTTTCGACGCGCGAGCATCACCTTCGGATACCGGATCGAAAGGGAGGACGGGACGCTTCTGGCCGACGGGTCCACCGTCCACGCATTCACGGACGGCTACGGGAAGGTCGTCCGCATCCCCGAAACGTTCCTCGCGAAAACGGGACTGGGGCAACCATTTTCCTCGAAAGGGGGGAGCCGTGGATCGAAACCTGGCGCTTGAGGTGATCCGTGTGACCGAGGCGGCCGCACTGGCGGCGGCGAGACTGATGGGACGCGGAGACAACATGGCCGCGGACCAGGCCGCCGTCCAGGCGATGCGCAGCGCCTTCAATGCCGTACAGTTCAAAGGCCGGGTCGTGATCGGGGAGGGGGAACGGGACGAGGCCCCGATGCTCTACATCGGCGAGGAAGTCGGTGCGGCCGAAACCCCGCGCGTCGACATTGCCGTCGACCCCCTCGAGGGCACGACCATCGTCGCAACGGGCGGGAACAACGCACTCGCGGTGATCGCGATCGCGGAGGAGGGGGGATTCCTTCACGCGCCCGATACCTACATGCAGAAGCTGGCGGTCGGCCCCAAGGCAAAGGGGATGATCGACATCACCGCCACCCCGACCGAGAATCTTCGCTCGATCGCAAAGGCCCTGAAGGTGTATATCGAGGACCTGTGCGTCGTGATTCTCGACCGTCCGAGGCACCAAGAGCTGATCCGGGAGTGCCGGTCCGCCGGGGCGCGAATCAAGCTGATCGGCGACGGGGACGTGGCGGGCGCCATCGCGACCGCGAAGGACGACACCGGCGTCGATATCCTGATGGGAACGGGAGGGGCCCCGGAAGGAGTCCTGGCGGCGGCCGCGCTCAAATGCCTGGGAGGCGATTTCCAGGGGATCCTCAAGTTCCGGAACAAGGAAGAGGTGGAACGCGCCAAGGCCATGGGGGTGGAAGACATCAACAAGGTGTATCAGCTGAAGGACCTCGCCCGCAGCGATGTCATGTTCGCGGCGACCGGGGTCACCTTCGGGGACTTTTTGCGCGGGGTCCGGTTCTTCAGCGGGGGAGCGAACACCTATTCCGTCGTCATGCGCTCGAAATCCCGGACAGTGCGCTTTATCGAAACGACGCACTATTTCGAGTTCAAGCCGAAATACGACTGAGGGCAGAAGGGAAACGATGAAGGGAACCGCCGTCAAGACCACGGGAAGGATCGCGATCGACTTCGAACGGTGCAAGGCTTGCGAGTTGTGCGTTCCGGCCTGCCTGCAGAACTGCATCGAGATGGGGTACGGGATCAACCGGCAGGGATATGCCGCGGCGGTCTTCGCGCGCCCCGGCGACTGCACGGGGTGCGCGATATGCGCCGAGTCCTGCCCCGACGTCTGCATCCGCGTGTGGCGATGAGGAGTCCGACCGCCGGAATCCCCCGGGAGCTGATGAAGGGAAACGAGGCGATCTGCGTCGGCGCCATCGCCGCGGGGTGCCGGTTCTACTACGGATACCCGATCACTCCCCAGAACGACATCCCGGAGTACATGTCCGCCCACCTGCCGCCCATCGGGGGGACGTTCCTCCAGGCGGAAAGCGAGATCGCCACGATCAATTTCCTCCTCGGGACGTCGGCTTCGGGCAAGCGGGTCATGACTTCCTCGTCCGGGCCGGGGATTTCCCTGATGCAGGAAGGGATCTCCTACATGGCCGGCTCGGAGCTGCCGGCGGTGATCGTCAACATCTCCCGCTCGGGGCCCGGGCTCGGAGGAATCGCCCCCTCCCAGGGAGACTACTTCCAGGCGGTCAAGTGCGGGGGCCATGGCGGGTACAGGATTCCGGTGCTCGCTCCGCACTCCGTCCAGGAGATGTACTCCCTGACCATGCTCGCCTTCGACCTCGCGGACAAGTACCGGAACCCGGCGCTGATCCTGGGCGACGCCATCATCGGACAGATGAAGGAGCCCTTCGTCCCCACCCCCTACGTTCGCGGGGTCCCCCCGGAGAAACCGTGGGCCCTGACCGGCTGCGCGGGCCGTCCCCGGCAGAACGTGAAGTCGCTGTATCTCAAGGACAACGAGATCGAGGTCCACAACTGGAAGCTTCACCGGAAATACCGGCGGATGCAGGAGGAGGAAGTCCGCTGCGAGCCGTACCGCATGGAGGGGGCGGGGATCGTGGTCGTCGCCTTCGGGACCGCCGCGCGGGTGAGCAAAACGGCGATCCAGTGGGCGAGGGGGGAGGGGCTCCCGGTGGGGATGCTCCGTCCGATCACCCTGTTCCCTTTCCCGTCGAAGGAGGTGGACGAGGCGGCCGGCACGGCGGACGTGGTTCTCGTGATCGAGATGAACACGGGGCAGATGCTCGAGGATGTCCGGATAAGCACGAGGCACCACGACAAGATCCGCTTCCTGGGGAAGCCGTGCGCCATCCCCACCCCCGAGGAGATCCACCAGGAGATCCGGCGGCTGGCGGGGGAGATCGGCGTGAAGCACTCCGCTTCATAATACGGCAACCGAACCGTGCGTGTCTCCTGGGGGCAGGAGGCGCAGCGGGGGGTTCCTCGGAGCGGCCTGTTTCGCTAAGGAAGAAATTGCGTCGAGCGGAACCGGCAGCGAGCGGGCGCAGGTCGCGAGCGTAGCGGAGAGGAAGCCGCCCGCCAGCCCCTGGCACCGGGAGGTGAAGCGCCTCATGGAATCGGCCCGATAGAAGACCGTAATTACGAAACGCAGGACTAAGGCGGGGAACGCGCGATGAAGGGTCCGGAGAAGGGGACGTTCACGAGGCAGGTCTTTTCGAGGCCCGGCAGCCTCGTCGACGTACGGACGCACTTCTGCCCCGGATGCCACCACGGAATCGCGCACCGGATCCTCGCGGAAGCGATCGATCACTTCAACCTACGGGAAAAGACGATCGGGGTCGCCTGCGTGGGTTGCTCGGTGTTCCTGTACGACTACATCGATGTGGACATAGCCGAAGCCCCCCACGGACGCGCGCCCGCGGTGGCGACGGGGGTCAAGAGGGCCCAGCCGGACCGGTTCGTCTTCACCTACCAGGGAGACGGCGACCTTGCCGCCATCGGCACGTCCGAGATCATCCACGCGGCGAACCGGGGGGAGAACATCACCGTCCTCTTCATCAACAACACGACGTACGGAATGACGGGGGGGCAGATGGCGCCGACCACGATGCTCGGCCAGAAGACGGCGACCACCCCCTACGGACGGGAGTTCCGCAACGACGGATACCCCATCCGGATGGCGGAGTTGCTCGCCACCCTCGAGGGAACGGCGTACTGCGCGCGCGTCGCGACGAGCACCCCCGGGCAGATCCGGAAGGCCAAGGAGGCCGTAAGGAAAGCGTTCGAGATGCAGATCCGGGAAATGGGCTTCTCCCTCGTCGAGTTCCTCTCCACGTGCCCGACCAACTGGGGGATGAAGCCGCTCGACGCGCAGAAACGGGTGCTCGGCGAGATGTCCGAGTATTTTCCCCTGGGCGTGTACAAGGAGCGCAGGCAGGCGGATTTCGCATGAACACCGACGTCATCATGGCCGGATTCGGGGGTCAGGGGATCCTCATGATCGGCAACCTCCTCTCCCTTGCCGCGATGGAGGAAGGGAAAAACGTCACCTACTTCCCCGCGTACGGCGTGGAGATGCGGGGAGGGACGGCGAACTGCACGGTCGTCATCTCGGACGAGGAGATCGGGTCCCCGGTCGTGGGAGCCCCGAAATCGTGCGTCATCATGAACGGCCCCTCCCTCGAAAAATATCTTCCGCTCCTGCAAAAGGGCGGGAACCTGATCATCAACCGGTCGCTCGTCGATCCCGCACAGGTGACCCGGGAGGACCTGAGGATCGTGTCGATCCCCGCGAACGACATCGCCCGGGAGAAGGTGGGGAGCCAGCAGCTGGCCTCGATGGTGGCGCTCGGGGCATACGTCGCCGCGACGGGGGTGGTGCGGATGCAGACCCTTGCCGATTGCATCCCGAAGGTCGTGTCGAAAAAGTACGAACGGTTCATCCCGCTCAACATCAACGCCCTGAAGGAGGGGGAATCCTTTGCCAGATATCACCCGTGACGAGTCCATGGACGACCTGTTGTCGAAGATCGCAGAGGAGTCGGGCGACTTCGGCCCCGCTGCGGGGGACCCCGAGGTGCAGGTCGGGGACCACGTCCGGCAGTTCCGGGAGGCCCGGGGGATCACGCTCCAGGAGCTCGCCGAGAAGACCGGGTTCTCCACGGCCCTGCTGTCGCAGATCGAGAACCGGATGGTGTCGCCCCCCCTGGGAACCCTCGTGAAAATCGCCAACGCGTTCGATACCTCGGTCTCCGCGTTCATCGGGGGAAAGGAGGAACGGGAGTTCTCGATCGTCCGGAAAGAGGACCGGACGACCGTTTCCCGCGTGGGCCTGAAAGAAGGCGGGAAGTCCGCCTACACGTACGAGGCGCTCGGCGCCGGGAAGGCGGGGAGGAACATGGAGCCGTTCCTCGTGCGTCTTCAGCCGCTCCTCGACCGGAACGTGGTCCGGAACTCGCACGAAGGGGAGGAGTTCCTGTTCGTTCTATCGGGGAAAGTGGAGGTGTTCCTCGACAAGTACTCCGACGTTCTTTCCGAGGGGGACTGCATCTACTACAACTCGAACATCCCCCATCACGTCCACTCCACCGAGGAGAAAGAAGCCCTGATCCTCGCGGTCCTCTACCAGGGGAAATAAATGGGAACATCCCGTTCCGACGAAGTGTTCCCGACGCGGGGGTAAGGGATGCCTTCCGGGGTGGAGTGGGCCTTCCGGTTCGCCTCGGAGGTCAGCCGGAACCCGGCGGCAGCCGTATCCCGGTGGAAGTCGCTTTCGGGGCGCAAGGCGGCGGGGTGCATCCCGATCTACGCCCCCGAAGAGGTTCTCCACGCGGCGGGGATGCTGCCGGTCACCCTTTGGGGAAACGAGTTCGGCCCCGCGTCGCCGGCGGGCGTCCCCCCCTTCGTCTGCTCCGTCGCGGGTGGCATCGTCTCCGATATCCGTGCCGGCCAATGGGAAGGAATCGATGCATGGGTCTTCCCGTCGACCTGCGATACCTTCCAGAATGCCTTCGAGGTGCTTTTTCCTTCTCACGACGAGCGGCCCCGGTTTCCCTTCGTCTTCCCCGCCTCCGCGGATGCACCCGGCGCATCGGAATACCTGCTCGACCGGATCGAGGCCTTCCGGGAGTGGGCGGGGCGGGTTTCCGGAAGAGAGGTGTCGGAGGGCGCGCTGGAAAAATCCGTCCGGGTGTACAACGAGAACCGGAGGGCATTTTCTCTTCTCGAGGAAAAGATGGCGGAATCTCCGGGGGCCTTCTCCGGGACGGAATTCCTGACGCTCGCCAGGGCGGGCATGGCGCTCCCCAAGGAGGGGCACACGGAAATCCTGAGGGAGGCGCTTGCCCGGTCCCGCGGAACCTCCCGCCGTCCCCGCGCGAAAATTTTTCTCACCGGCATCCTGGCGACCGGGCCGGTGATGGAGGCATTGGACGCGGCAGGGGCCGCGATCGTCGGGAACGACCTGGCGCTCGGAAACCGGTACTACTCCGGGCTGGCGCACGAGTCGGGAGACCTGCCGCTATCCCTTGTCCGCAGACATTTCCGGAGAGCTCCGTGCCCGACCCTGCACGATTCCGGGGGGACGCGGATCGAACGACTCTTCGAGAGGTTCGTCGGGTCCGGCGCGGACAGGATCCTTCTGCTCCGCGTGCGCCAGTGCGAGCCCGAATCCGGGGAGATCCCCGACATCTCCGACGAGTCCCGGAAGAGGGGGATACCGTTTCTCTGCCTGGATATCGACCTCCAGGCGGAGGAGAGTGCGTCTGCCAGGGTGCGCATCGAAGCGTTCGTCGAGATGGGAGAGTAGGGGATGGCGAAGCGCCTCGAAGCCGCCGCGCGGATGAAAGAGATGATGCTGCGCCACTTCCAGGCCGGGTGGCTCGCCCGGGAGGAGGGCCGAAAGGTCGCTTTCGTAACGAGCGGCGCCCCCGTGGAGTTTCTGCACGCCATGGACGTTGTCCCCGTCTATCCCGAGAACCACGGGGCCGTCTGCGGGGTGGCCCGGGCGGGCGGGCGCCTGTGCCAGGCCGCCGAGGAAAGAGGATACTCCCGGGATCTCTGCGCGTACTGGAAAGTCGACTGGGGAGCGAGGACTATCCCTGCGGCAAGCCCCATCGGAGGACTTCCGAAACCGGATTTTCTTTTCTGCGCGAACAACATCTGCCGGACCGTCGTCAAGTGGTACGAGGGACTCTCCCGTTTCTACCGGGTCCCCCTCCTGCTTCTGGACATGCCTTTCCGGCATGGGGAGGAGGAGCCGGCCGCCCGGGAGTATGTGCGCGAACAGTTCCGGAACATCCCCGGGGAGCTCGCCCGGCTGACGGGAAGGACGTGGGACGAGGGGCGCTTCCGGGAATCGGTCGACCTTTCCCGGGAGGCTTCCGTCCTCTGGCAGGAGTGCATCGAGGCAAACTCGGCAAGGCCGGCCCCGGCCACCGCCGCGGACCAGTTCCTCATGATGGGACCGATCGTCACGATGCGGGGAACGCGGGAGGCCGTCGGGTTCTACCGGGAGCTTGCGGACGAGATCCGGGAACGGGTGGGACGGGGGGAGGGGGCCATCGAGGCGGAGAGGTTCCGTCTGCTGTGGGACAACCTCCCCGTGTGGCACCAGCTCAGGCCCCTCTCCGATTTCCTCGCGGACCGCGGGGTGGTGCTCGTCGGGGCCACCTACACGAACGCCTGGACGGAGCGGGCCGCGAAGTCCCCCGATGGGACGGATGCCGTGGCGGACGCCTATGCGCGCGTCTGGCTCAACATGGGGCTTGGCCACCGCGAAGAGATCATCCGCCGGATGGCCGCGTCCCTCGCGACGGACGGGGTAATCTTCCACGCGAACCGGAGTTGCAAACCGTATTCGTTCGGGCAGGAGGAGATCGCGGCGCGCTTGAAATCCGACGGGATTCCGTGCATTTTGATGGACGGGGACATGGCGGACGAACGCGATTTCGCCGAGGGTGCCTGGCGCACCCGCCTCGAGGCATTCGTCGAACAACTGGACAACCGTTTCCATCCGGGGAGGACGAGATGAGAAAAGCGCCGTCGTGCTTCATGCTGGTGATGATGCTCCTGCTTGCCGCCGCCCTGCCGACCGTATCCCGCGGCGCCGAACCGGAGACGAGGGCCGAACTGCTGTGGAACGAAAGGGAGGACCTCGGGAAAGCCGCCGAGGCGATCGGGGCGTACGAGGAGCTGCGGAAGGACAAGCCGCTCGATTACGATGTGCTGCTGCATCTGTCCCGTTTGCATTACTGGATCGGGCAAAATCTTGAATCGACGAACAAGGAAGACGCCCTCTCGCACTACAGAAAGGGGAGGGAGTACGGAAAGAGGGCATCCGAGAGCGCCCCGGAAAAACCGGGAGGGTATTTCTTCGAGGCGGCGAACCTGGCCCGAGAGAACAACCTCAAGGGAACGTTTTCCAACCTGTGGGGGATCGGGACGGTGCGCAGGCTGAACGAGAAGACGGCCTCGATCGACCCCGAATATTTCTATCGCGGCCCGGACCGATTTCTCTGCGCGTTCTACACGAAACTGCCGGGACTTCTCGGGGGAAGCACCACGAAGGCGATCGAACATGGGAATCGCGCGGCGGAGGCCTTTCCGAATTACGCCGGGAACCGGTTCTTCCTCGCGGAGGCGTACGTGAGGGACGGCAGGAACGATCTCGCCAGGAAGGAGCTCGAGGCGGCGGTGGCTCTTCCCGACAACGCGCTGCCCGATGTGATCCCGGAACAGCGCATGGAAAAGAAGCGGGCCACGGAACTGTTGAAACGGATCGGAAAATAAGCGGAGCAGTCACCATATTTCTTGACAGGGGGTAGTGGTTCCGATACGCTTCTGCCAGTTAACGTAAGGTGGCAATATGCCCTCTCCTGCGGAAAAACGGGACCCCTATTCCATCGGCGAGCTGGCCCGGATGGTCAACTTGTCCCAGAGGACGATCCGGTATTACGAGGAGATCGGTCTCCTGCAAAGCGTCCGCAGGATCGAAAACGGGAAACGCGTCTACACCGACGACGACGTCCGACGGCTAAAATTCATCAATCGTCTCAAGGTCCTCGGGCTTTCCCTCGCGGAGATGGTCAAGCTCGAAAAGATCTACCGTACCCAGCGGAACAATCGGGAGGTCATCCCGAAACTGCTCGCGATCCTGGATGAGCGGGCGGTCCAGATCGATGACAGGATCAGCCAGCTGGTTGCGTTGAAGAACGAGATTCGCGAATATCAGGCCCGCCTTCGCGGGAAGATGATGCAGGAAACGTGAACGCAACCTGGGCGGGGACACTCCTCGACGCTGGGGGGGGACACTCCTCAACGCTGGGGGGGGACACTCCTCAACGTAATACTTGATATAGGAATGTCCCCCCTGGGAATGTCCCCCTTTGGAGTGTCCCCGGTGAAAGGTGGCGCGCGACGTTTCGCGACTTCCGGAGAGCGCAGCAAGCCGAAGGAGTGGGAGCGCAGCCGTGCGGATTCATCGCACGGCGAGCCACGAACGGAGCCCCCTCCGAGGCTGCGGAGCCGATCCCGGCGAGCGGAACGGCAGCGAGCGGTCGCAGGTCGCGAGCGAAGCGCAGAGGAAGCCGCCCTCGGGCACCTGGCACCGGGAGAGGAACCGATTCAGCGCATCGGCCCGATATGGGCGGGGACACTCCTCTCCCGCATCCCGGAGATGAATCAGGAATGTCCCCGGTAACGAGATCGGAAAAAAAGGAGAGAGAGATGAAAGAAGCGGTCATCACGGGTGCCGCAAGGACTGCCGCAGGGAGCTTCCTCGGTTCGTTGGCCGACATCCCGGCGCCGAAGCTCGGGGCGATCGCCATCGCGGAGGCGGTGTCCCGCAGCGGGATCGGGAAGGAAGAGGTGGAGCAGGTCATCATGGGGAACGTCCTTCCTGCCGGCGTCGGGCAGGCTCCCGCCCGTCAGGCGGGCATCTTCGCCGGAATCCCGGTTTCGGCGGGGGCGATGACGATCAACAAGATGTGCGGTTCGGGGCTGAAAGCCGTGATGCTCGCCGCCCAGGCAGTCGCCACGGACGAGTTCGAAGTGGTGGTGGCCGGGGGGATGGAGTCGATGAGCCAGGCTCCGTACATTCTGAAAAAGGGGCGAACCGGTTACCGTCTCGGCAATGACACCATCTACGATCACATGATGATCGACGGACTGATCGACGCCTACAACGGAATTCACATGGGCAACTGCGCGGAGGTGCTTTCCCGGGAGCATCGCATTACCCGGGAAGACCAGGACGAGTATGCCGTCAACTCCTACCGGCGGGCGCTCGCGGCGATCCGGGACGGAAAGTTCGAGAAGGAAGTCGTGGGCGTGGAAATTCCGCAGAAGAAGGGAACCCCCGTCGTCTTCCGCGTCGACGAGGAGCCGGGCCGGGGGAATATCGAAAAGTTTGCCTCGCTGAAACCGGTGTTCGAGAAGGAGGGGACGGTCACCGCGGGGAATGCCTCGACCATCAACGACGGGGCCGCCGCCGTCGTCGTGATGTCCGCGGATGCCGCCGCCAAAAGGGGGATCCAACCAATGGCGAGGATCGTGGCGTACACGACGGCTTCCCTGGAGCCGGTCTGGTTCACCGTGGCGCCGATCGACGCGATCCGGAAATTGCTCCACAAGACGGGAGTGGAAAAGGATCGGGTGGGTCTCTTCGAGATCAACGAGGCCTTCTCTTCGGTCGCGATCGCGGCGATACGGAACCTGAAACTCGATCCGGAACGGGTCAACGTGAACGGTGGGGCCGTCGCCCTCGGACACCCGGTCGGAGCGTCGGGGGCGAAGATCCTGACCACCCTGTTGTATGCCATGGCGGACCGGGGGGAGCGCCTGGGGATCGCCTCCCTGTGCATCGGCGGCGGGGAGGCCGTCGCGATGCTGGTCGAACGGCTGTAACGGGGAAAGCAGACCAAGCCATGACCGGGGGATGGGGTTTTCAGGGGGGTTCACGGACGCATCCGGAGGAGCGACGACATGGAAATCCAGACGGTTGGTGTGGTCGGCGGTGGTCAGATGGGGAGCGGGATCGCCCAGGTCTGCCTGATGAGCGGGTTCAAGGTTCTGGTAAACGACATTTCCGACGCGATTCTCCGGAAGTCGCGTGCGGCGATCGAAAAGGGGCTCGACACCCTCGTACGGAAGGAGAAGATCACCCCGGCGGACAAGGAGAGAATGGCGGCAAACCTCGCGCTGACCGTGAACCTTTCCGACCTCTCCGCGAGCGATTTCGTCGTGGAGGCGGCCACGGAGCGGGAGGAGCTCAAGCTTGCCCTCTTCCGGAAGCTCGACGAAATCGTCCCCGCGGGGAAGGTCCTCGCCACGAACACCTCCTCCCTCTCCATTACCCGGATCGCCTCCGCAACGTCGCGCCCCGACAAGGTCATCGGGATGCACTTCATGAACCCGGTCCCCCTCATGAAGCTGGTCGAGATCATCAGGGGGCTCCAGACCTCCCCGGGAACCTTCGACCTGACCATGGATCTGGCCCGACGGCTCGGAAAGGAGCCCGTCCCGGCCAACGACTACCCCGGGTTCATCGCCAACCGGATCCTCATGCCGATGATCAATGAAGCCGTCTACGCCCTGATGGAGGGGGTGGGGAAAGCCGAGGACATCGACGCCATCATGCGGATGGGGGCGAACCACCCGATGGGCCCGCTTGCCCTGGCCGACCTCATCGGCCTGGACACCTGCCTGGAAGTCATGAAGGTGATGCAAGAGGGGCTCGGTGACCCGAAATACCGGCCGTGCCCGTTGCTCCGGAAGTATGTGGAGGCAGGCTATCTCGGGAAGAAGACGGGGCGGGGTTTTTACGCGTACGAGAAGGGATGAGAGGAGGGGGAGATGGCATACGAGAACCTGCTCGTCGACGTTTCCGAAAGGATCGCCACCGTCACCATCAACCGGCCGAAGTCGCTGAACGCCTTAAACCGGGCGACGGTGCAGGAGCTTTCCGCCGTCCTGAACCAGATCGTACTTCGTGACGACGTGGGCGTGGTGCTGCTTACCGGCGCCGGGGAGAAGGCATTCGTGGCCGGGGCGGATATCTCCGAGATGCGCGATTTTACCCCCGTGCAGGCGCTTTCCTTCGCCCTCTTCGGGCAGGGAGTTCTCGAATTCATGGAGCGGATGCCCCAGCCGGTCATCGGGGTCATCAACGGGTATGCTCTGGGAGGGGGGTGCGAACTCGCGATGGCGTGCGACATCCTTGTCGCCGCCGACAACGCGCGGCTCGGCCAGCCCGAGGTGAACCTGGGGATCATCCCGGGGTACGGGGGGACCCAGCGACTTGCCCGGCTCGTCGGGCGGAACCTCGCGAAGGAACTCGTCCTGACCGGGGAGATGATTTCGGCCCAAAGGGCCTACGAGATCGGGATCGTCAACCGGGTCGTACCCCCGGCGGACCTCATGGCCGCCGCGCGGGAGATCGCCGCGAAGATCCTTTCCAAGGGGCCGGTCGCCGTGATGACGGCGAAGATGGCGATGAACCGCGGCCTGGACCTCGACCTCGGAAACGCCTGCGCGCTCGAGGCGAACGCATTCGCGATCTGTTTTTCGACCGAGGATCGCGCGGAGGGAATGGCCGCGTTTCTCGAAAAAAGAAAGGCTTCCTTCCAGGGGAAATAGATCGGACTGCCGATCTTTCGGGGGGAGAGGGGAAGATGGTTTTCGACTTTACCGAAGAGCAGCGGATGATCCAGGAGATGGCGCGGAATTTCGCCCAGAAAGAGGTGCTCCCGAAGGCGGCGGAGCTCGACGAGACCGGGCGGTTCCCGGAGGAACTCGTCCGGCAGATGGCCGAACTGGGGCTGATGGGGGTTGCCGTCCCCGAGGAGTACGGGGGGGCGGGAATGGACAACATCTGCTACGTGATCGCGATGGAGGAGATCTCGCGGGCGTGCGCGTCCACCGGCGTCATCCTGTCGGTGAACAATTCCCTGGCGTGCGACCCTCTCCTTGCGTTCGGCAGCGAGGAGCAGAAAAAGAAGTACCTCGTCCCCCTCGCGTCCGGCAAACACCTCGGGTGCTTCGGGCTCACGGAACCGGGGGCGGGATCCGATGCAGGCTCGCAGAAGACGACGGCCGTCCGGGAGGATAACCACTACATCGTCAACGGCACAAAGAATTTCATCACGAACGCCCCGAATGCCGACACCTGCATCCTGTTCGCCATGACCGACAAGGAGAAGAAGCACAAGGGGATTACAGCGTTCATCCTTGACATGAGATTTAGTGGAGTAACTGTTGGGAAACATGAAAAGAAAATGGGCATCATAGCTTCTCCCACCGCCTCCCTCATCCTTGAGGACGTGAAGATCCCGGCGGAGAACAGGCTCGCAAACGAGGGGGACGGGTTCAAAGTCGCCATGCACACCCTGGACGGCGGCCGGATCGGGATCGCATCCCAGGCGATCGGGATCGCCCGGGCATCGCTCGAGGACGCCCTCGGGTATGCCAAGGAGCGAAAGCAGTTCGGGCAGCCGATCGCGAATTTCCAGGCGATCCAATGGATGCTGGCCGACATGGCTACCGAGATCGACGCAGCGAGGATGCTCACGTACCGGGCGGCGTGGCTCAAAGACCGGAAGATTCGGCACTCGAAGGAATCGTCCATGGCGAAGCTGTACGCCTCCGAGGCGGCGATGCGGGCGAGCGTGAAGGGGATCCAGATCCACGGAGGGTACGGGTACATCAAGGAATACCCGGCGGAACGGCATTTCCGCGACGCGAAAATCACCGAGATCTACGAGGGGACATCCGAAATCCAGAGGCTGGTGATCGCCTCGGCTCTCCTGAAGGACTAAAGGCGTTGCGGTTCGAGTTACGCGAGGAGCAGGCGCAGATCCGGGAGATGGTCCGCTCCCTGGCGCGGAAGGAGTTCGCGACGAAGGCCGCGGAGATCGATGAGCAGGTCCGGTACCCGGCAGAGAACCTCAAGCGGTTGGGCGAACTCGGTCTTCTCGGGATGCTGGTCCCGGCATCGTACGGAGGGTCGGAAACGGGAGCGGTCGCCTACGCGGTCGCGCTCGCGGAGGTCGCGGGCGGATGCGCCTCCACCGCCGTGGGGATGGCGGTCACCAACATGGTGGGGGAAGGGATCCACCGGTTCGGGACCGTGGAGCAGAAAAACCGGTTTCTCCCTGTCCTTGCGTCCGGAGCCGCTCCCGGAGCGTTCGCGCTCACCGAACCGTCGGCGGGGTCGGACGCCTTCGGAATCTCGACCTCCGCCGTCCGGGACGGGGAGGCATACGTTCTCAACGGGAGCAAGGCCTTCATCACCAACGGCACCCACGCCGGCGTGACCATCGTCATGGCCGTTACGGAAAAAGAGCCGAAGAAACGGATCAGCGCCTTCCTCGTCGAGCCGGGAATGCCGGGATTTTCCATCGGGAAGCCGGAGCACAAGATGGGTTTGAAAGGGTCCGACACCGTCTCCCTCTCCTTCGACGACTGCCGGGTCCCGGTGCGGAACCGGCTCGGAGAGGAAGGGGAGGGATTCGCAATCGCCATGTCCGCCCTGGACGGGGGCCGGATCGGGATCGCGGCGCAGTCGGTCGGGATCGCCCGGGCGGCGCTCGAGGCGGCGATTTCGTACGCCACGGAGAGGAGGCAGTTCGGCCAGCCCTTGACCGGGTTCCAGGCGATCCAGGGGATGCTCGCCGATTCCGCGACGGAACTGGACGCCGCCGAACTCCTCGCGCTGCGGGCCGCCTACCGCAAGGAGACGGGAGCTCCCTATACCCGGGAGGCGTCGATCGCGAAGGTGTTCGCCTCCGAGGCGGCGTACCGGGCCTGCCACAGGTCGGTCCAGATCTTCGGGGGGTACGGGTACATCCGGGAATACCCGGTGGAGCGGCATCTGCGGGATATCAAGGTGACCTCGATCTACGAGGGGACCTCGGAGATCCAGCGGATCGTCATCGCACGGAACCTTTTACGGTAGGGACGACGATGACCCGGACAGCCATCGGAAAGGGGTACATCCAGGTGTACACCGGCAACGGAAAGGGGAAGACCACGGCCTCCCTGGGTCTGGCCGTGCGGGCGGCGGGGCACGGCCTGAAAACCGTGATCATCCAGTTCATGAAGGGGTGGATCGACTACGGAGAGCTCAAAGGAGTGGCGATGCTCTCCCCCCTGGTTACGATCCACCAGGCGGGAAGGGACACCTTCGTGGACCGGGAGAGCCCCGACCCCGAGGACGTCCGCCTCGCGCGGGACGGGTGGGAGCTGGCGAAAGAGACGATCCTCGGCGGAAAGGCCGACATCGTCGTGCTCGACGAGATCAACTGCGCCGTCGACTTCGGTTTGCTCCCCGTCGGGGAGGTCCTCGACCTGTTGCGGAGGAAACCGGACGGGATGGAGATCGTGCTGACCGGCCGCGGCGCTCCGGAAGCGATCGTTGCGGCGGCCGACCTGGTGACGGAGATGAGGGAAATCAAGCATTACTACGCCAAGGGGGTCGACGCACGCGTGGGCGTCGAGCGATGAGGGATCGGAGGGCATAGCCGTGTCCGACAGGAAGAAGACGAAAACGATCAGGGAGCACCGAAAGCGATGGGAACAGGAGCGGTTGCACCCTCTCCTTTCCCGGTCGCCCGAGCGGCTCAGGCGTTTTTCCACCGTTTCCGACGTAGAGATCCCGGCCCTCTGCACTCCGGCGGACCTCGAGGGGTTCGATTTCCTGAACGACCTGGGATTCCCCGGGGAATACCCGTACACCCGGGGGGTCCAACCGTCGATGTACCGCGGGCGCCTCTGGACCATGCGCCAGTTCTCCGGGTTCGGGTCGGCGGAGGACACCAACGCCCGCTACCATTACCTGCTCTCCCAGGGGCAGACCGGCCTCTCGGTGGCGTTCCACTTTCCCACGCTCATGGGATACGATTCGGATCACCCAAGGGCGCGGGGAGAGGTCGGGATGTGCGGCGTGGCCGTCGATTCCCTCAAAGACATGGAGATCCTCTTCCACAAGATCCCGCTGGACACGATCACCACCTCCATGACGATCAACGCCCCCGCGGCGATCCTTCTGGCGATGGTTATCGTGGTGGCCGAGCAGCAGGGGGTTTCCTCGAAAAAAATCGGCGGGACGATCCAGAACGACATCCTGAAGGAGTACATCGCGCAGCACTCCTGGATCTTTCCCCCCGATCCGTCCATGCGGATCATCACCGACATCCTGGGATACTGCTCGGACCACGTACCGAAGTGGAACACGATCAGCATCAGCGGGTACCACATCCGGGAGGCGGGCTCGACGGCGGTCCAGGAGCTCGCCTTCACCCTCGCCGACGGCATCGCGTACGTCCGGGCGGGGATCGAGGCAGGCATCCCGGTGGACAAGTTCGCGCCGCGCCTCTCCTTCTTTTTCAACGCCCATATGGATTTCTTCGAGGAGATCGCGAAATACCGGGCGGCGCGCCGGATGTGGGCGAGGATCATGAGGGAGCGGTTCCGGGCGAAGGACGAGAACTCCTGGAAGATGCGGTTCCACATCCAGACCGCCGGGGTGACGCTTACCGCACAGCAGCCGATCAACAACGTGATCCGGGTGGCGCTCCAGGGGCTGATGGCGGTCCTCGGGGGGACCCAGTCCCTGCACACGAACTCCATGGACGAGACGCTTGCCCTCCCCACCGAGCAGGCCGTGACCATCGCCCTCAGGACGCAGCAGATCCTCGCCGAGGAGTCCGGCGTGGCGAACTCCATCGATCCGCTCGGCGGTTCCTTCCTCCTCGAAAAGCTGACGAACGAGATGGAAGGGAAGGCGACGGCCTACATCCGGAAGATCGACGGGATGGGGGGGATGGTCGAGGCGGTCAAGCGCGGATACCCGCAGCGGGAGGTCATCGACGCCTCGTACCATTACCAGCGGCTCCTGGAGAAGAAGGACAAGAAGATCGTGGGAGTGAACTGCTATCCGAGCAACGAGGAGCTTCCCATTCCGATCCTGAAGATCGACAAGGAGGTCGAACGGAAGCAGGTCGCCCGCACCCGGGATGTGCGAAGAAAGCGAAACGCGAAAAGGGCGGTTTCCCGCATCAACGCGCTGAAGGACGCATCCCTCTCCCGGACCAACCTGATGCCGGTCATCCTCGACGCGGTGAGGGAGTACGTCACGCTCGGCGAAATCTGCGACGCCTTCCGGGAGACGATGGGCACGTATACCGACCCGGCGATGTATTAACAAGCAACAGGGGGGACAGGACATGGCGAGTGCGCGGGAAATAGGGAGATCCAAGGGGAGACCGGGGAAGAAGGACCGGAAGGTCCGGGTCCTGGTGGGGAAGCCGGGGCTCGACGGCCACGACCGGGGGGCGAAGATCATCGCCCGGGCGCTGCGCGACGCAGGATACGAGGTCATCTACACGGGTCTCCACCAGACCCCCGAGATGATCGTGAACGCCGCCGTGCAGGAGGATGTGGACGCGATCGGGCTGTCGATCTTGTCCGGCGCGCACAATTATCTCTTCCCGAAGGTCGTGGAGCTTCTGAAAGAGAAGAGGATGGGGAAGGTCGTGGTGTTCGGCGGCGGGATCATCCCGGACGACGACATCCCCGGTCTTCGAAAGAAGGGGGTGGACCGGATCTTCACGCCGGGGACGACCCTGGCGGAAATCGTCGAATACGTCGACAAGCGCATCCGCCCCAGGGCGTAGCGGGTCGTCTGCCGGGGTCGAATACCACTCCAACGCAGGAGGAAGAACGTGAGACCGGTCTACATGGTGTCGGGGGGGGTCAGCAAGTTCGTCAAGGCACGGCCGGACGCTACGTTCCAGAAGATGGTCAAGGAGGCGTTCGACTACGCCTTCGACGACGTTCCGAAACTCAAGCGGGAGATGATCGACGGCTCGGTGGCGTCCTATTTCTCGGATCACTTCACGCGCCAGCTGATGGCCGGCATCATGGCCGCCGATTATCTCGGTCTCTGCCCCAAGCCGAACAAGCGCGTGGAAGGAGGCGGAGCCACGGGGGGCTTGTGCTTCCAGGCGGGATGGGAAGCCGTGGCCTCCGGCAGGATGAATTGCTGTGTGGTCTTCGGGTTCGAGACGATGTCCCGCGTCCAGACGTGGAAGGGGAACGAGTTCATCGCCCACGCCTCGGACACGAACTTCGATTACCCCGTGGGGGGATTCTACTCGGGGTACTACGCCATGATGGTGAACCGGCACATCCACGAATTCGGCACCACGGTCGAGCAGATGGCGATGGTGTCGGTGAAAAACCACATGAACGCCTGCTACAACCCGTACGCCCAGAAGCGGAGGAAGCTCACGATCCAGGACGTGCGAAACGCGGAAATGGTGGCCTTCCCTCTTACCCTTCTCGACATCTGCGTCATGTCGGACGGCGCGGCAGTCTGCATTTTGACGGACGAGAAAACCGCCTTCCGGCTCACGGACAAACCCGTCCGGATCTCCGGCGTGGGGACCGGGACGGACTTCATGCGCTTCGCCGACCGGCCGCACGGCAAGGTGATCCTCGCGCCGAACGAGAAGGAGAGCGACTACCGGAACCTGAAATACCCCGGTGTCCACTCTTTCCGGGCGGGACGCAGCGCGGGTCTCCAGGCGTACCGGATGGCCGCCATCCGGAACCCGATCAAGGAAATCGACTTCGTCGAGCTCCACGACGCCTACACCTCGTCGGAGATCCAGACGTACGAGGATCTGGCCCTGTGCCGATACGGCGAGGGGGGGAAATTCGTCGAGGAGGGTCATCCCTTCCTGCCGCAGATCGAGTACGGGCTGAAGCTGAAGAGGAAAGGAACGATTCCGGTCAACCCCTCCGGGGGGCTCATCGCCTGCGGACACCCCGTCGGCGCGACCGGCCTGATGCAGGCGGTGTTCGCCTTCTGGCAGATCCAGGGGAAGATCAAGAAGCATTTCGGGTCGGGGGAGCTGCAGCTTGCCCAAGCAGACCGCGGCCTCATCCACAGCCACGCCGGCACGGGCACCTACGTCACCGTGTCGATTCTCGAACGGGGGTGGTAACCGATGGCGAAGAAGCGATCCGACACGACTAGTCCTCCGGCCTACCACCGGAACGCCAAGCTCGATGAGGTGATGACGGGGACCACGGTATTCAACGTCCCGTTTCCGAAGGACCTCTCCTCATTGAAAGGGATGTCCCCCATCGTGATCAAGCACCCCTATTCCATCGACTACCTCCATTCCTACGGGCAGGACTCCCCGTTTTTCGCCGGCCTGGCCAACAGGAAGCTTCTCGGGACCCGGTGCGGCTGCTGCCAATACACCTACGCGACCCCGAGGCTCCACTGCGCCAACTGCGGCGCGGAGACGGACTGGGTGGAGCTTCCCCTGGAAGGACGAGTCCACACGTTCACCACGTGCTACTACGGAAGCGAGGAATTCCTGAAGGACACCCCCTTCCACCTGATCCTTGTCGAGTTCGACGGCGCGGACACCCTGCTCCTTACCCGGCTGATCGGCGTGGATCGCCCCGAGGACATCCGCATCGGGATGAAGGTGAAGGCGAAGTTCCGGAGAAACTCCCAGCTCAAACCGACGGACGTCTATTTCGTCCCGGGGTAAGGAAAGACCGCGGGATGAATTTCGAGCTCTCTTCCGAACACATCGCCCTGAGGGACATGGTGCGCTCCTTCGTCGACAAGGAGGTGCGCCCGTACGCCCGGCAATGGGACGAGGAGAGCGTTTTCCCCGCAAAGACCGTTGCGAGGATGGGGGAGCTCGGGCTCATGGGGGTGATGGTCCCGGAGGAGTACGGCGGATCCGGGATGGACACGATCAGCTATTCGATCGCGGTGGAGGAGATCGGGAAGGGGGACGGGTCGCTCGGCCTGACCGTCGCCTCCCACAATTCTCTGTGCACGGCGCACATCCTCGCCTTCGGCTCCGAGGCGATACGGCGGAAATACCTGCCGGAGCTCGCCTCGGGGCGCAGGCTCGGGGCGTGGGCCCTGACCGAGCCCGGTTCGGGATCGGATTCGCTTGCCATGAGGACCCGTGCGGAGTGGAAGAAGGACCGCTGGGTCATCAACGGGAGCAAGATGTTCATCACACAGGGTAGCGTTGCGGGGGTGTACGTCATCCTCGCCGTGACCGACAAGGAGAAGGGAAGGGACGGCGTAACGGCTTTCCTGGTCGAGGCCGGGACGCCCGGCCTTTCCGCGGGGAGAAATCTCCACAAGCTCGGCATGCGGTCATCCGACACGGCGGAACTGGTGTTCGAGGACCTCGAGGTGAGGCCCGCAAATGTGATCGGCGAAGTCCACTCCGGATTCCGCGACACGATGCGGAACCTCGCGGGGGGGCGCATCTCCATCGCGGCCCTGGCGGTCGGGATCGGGCGGGGCGCCATGGAGGAGGCGGTCGCCTACGCGAAGGAGAGGCACCAGTTCGGGCAGCCGATTTCGTCCTTCCAGGCCATCCAGTGGATGATCGCGGACGCGGGGACGGAGCTCGATGCGGCATCGCTGCTCACGTTCCGGGCCGCCTATCGGAAAGACTGCGGGAAGCCGTTCGTCCAGGAGGCGGCGATCGCGAAGCTTTTCGCCTCCGAGGCCGCCATGCGCTGTACGATCAAGGCCGTTCAGATCTTCGGGGGCTACGGGTACACCCGCGAGTATCCCGTGGAGAGGACGATGCGGGACGCAAAACTGTGCGAAATCGGCGAGGGGACCTCGGAGGTGCAACGCATGATCATCGCCCGGCGCCTCATCCGGGGGCACTGACCTGAATGGCGGTCCCGGCGAAAGACATTCTCTCCGGAGACGTCCAGGCTGCCGCCCGCCTGATGCGCGACCTGGACGACGAGATCCCCTCCGCGCACAGGACCCTGAAAGCCCTGTATCGGCACACCGGGAGGGCGTATCTTCTGGGGATCACGGGGGCCCCGGGAACCGGGAAGTCCACCCTCGTGGACTGTCTGATCGGACATCTCCGGGAGAAGGGAAAAACGGTCGGGATCGTCGCCATCGACCCCACCAGCCCGTTCTCCGGCGGGGCGATCCTCGGAGACCGCATCCGCATGCAGAAACACACCCTCGACGCCGGGGTGTTCATCAAGAGCCTGGCAACCCGGGGACATCTGGGCGGTCTCTCCAAGTCCACCATCGACATCGTCAACGTGATGGATGCCATGGGAAAGGACGTCGTCATCATCGAGACCGTCGGCGTGGGTCAGGATGAGGTGGAGATCGTGAAGGTGGCCCACACGAACCTCGTGCTCGTGGTGCCGGGCCTGGGGGACGACATCCAGGCCCTGAAGGCGGGGATTCTCGAGATCGCCGACATCTTCGTGGTGAACAAGTACGACCGGGAAGGGGCCGACAGGACGAAGCAGGAGCTCGAGACGATGGTGTCGATGAACACTTATGCGGAGGGGGATTGGATCCCCCCCGTCCTGCCCGCCGTCGCCCAGACGGGCGCGGGGATTCCCGAGCTGTTGACCGAGGTGGAAAGGCACTGGATGTTCGTTTCCCGGGAGGAGAACCTTGCGAGGTACCGCAGGGAAAAGGCAAGGGTGGAACTCATGGAGATCCTGAAAAAAAGGCTCATCGAAAAGGCCATGGGCGACCTCTCCCGCAGCGGGGTTCTCGACGCCGTTCTTCGGGACATCGCCGAAAAAAGGCTGGACCCGTACTCCGTGGCGGACAAGGTGGTGGATCACCGATTCGCCTTTCCCCTCGGGGAGAAGTCGGGGAAAGGGAAGGGGAGCCGGAGAAGACGGAGATGAGAATCCGGAGAGAGGGAGAGATCGAATACCGGTTCGAGCATCCGGACGATTTCCGGCGCTTCGTCAGGGACGAGAAAAGCCGGAAAGCGGAACCGAAGCTCCTCTCGGCGAAGGAAGCCGTGTCGGCTTTCGTCGCGGACGGCAATTACATCGTCTACGATTTCTCCAGTCTGACGAGAGGGCCGCAGGCGCTCATCCGGGAGGTCATCCGCCAGCGCAAGAAGGATCTCTGGGTATGCGCCGAGTTCACCCTCCACGAGTCCGCTCTCCTGGTGGGGGCAGGATGCGCCACCCGGATCGACGTCGGCTTCCTCGGCTACGGAAGCTACATCGGGCAGGCGGTCTGCGACGGCCGGGTCCGGGTGTACGACTGGACCAACGGCGGTCTTGCCCTTCGGTTGCTCGCAGGCGCCCGGGGAGTCCCCTTCCTTCCGACGAGGGACCTCCTCGGCTCGGACCATATGGCGGTCTCCGCCGCAAAGGTGGTCGAGGACCCGTACACGGGGCTCCCCGTGGCCGTCGTGCCCGCCCTGAACCCCGACGTGGCCTTCCTCCA
>DATEXR010000165.1 GCA_035256765.1 Candidatus Deferrimicrobiaceae bacterium
CCGCCACCCCCACATCCGGGGAGAACGATCATCGCCACGATCAAGCCCATCAGAAAAACGGTGAGGCGGACGCTGGAACCGATCATCTCTTCTCCCCCTGACGAGTTTCTTCCGACGAAAGCCGGCGGCAGGGGGGTTTCCCCACAAAAAGCGTGCCCGAAATCCGTGGACCGGAAAGGTCTTGATAGATTCGTTTAACTGGCTAATTTTCATTAGAAAGAAATTTCAATAACATTAGAAAGGAATGATTTTCGATAAACCAAGACTGCGCGGATATCAGAAGTGTCACCCTGATTTCATATCAGTAAGACCATAAATACAGATGGGAATCCCGAAAGACCGTCTGCCGTTATAACGGAGAAAGTGAGGTTTCCTCCGCACCTTATGAAACCGGCGTTTGTAGATCCCCATCGCGGGTAGATAAGCAGGTTACAGGGGAAATCGACAGGGGTAGATAGTCTCTCAGCGGAGAAGCGGCGACGTGATACGTATCTCCGCCTGGATCGGCCCGGACTCCCGGGAAGGCCTCTCGGCGGACACCAGAATGCGGGTGACGGGCCCCTTGGGGTCACGTCCGTAGGCGGCCCGGAAATCTTCCCGCAAGTCCCTGACGATGTCGATCCTCTTCCCCTGTTCCTCTTCCCCGGCGAGGATGAAGACGGTTTCCTCCTCCCCCAGACGGTACATCGAACCGACGGGAACGACGCTCCCGTAGGCAAAGGTCAGGCGGATCCCGCCGGGGGAAAACCCGTTCCAGACCGCGCGGAAGAAATCGGCGACCCGTTTTTTCCACGTCAGGGATTCGAGATCCTGGCCGAAAACGACGGTGACCGAGATGGGGAAATGCGCGTCGTACCGTTGGTAGTCCCGGGAGGTGCGGTTCGTCCCCGTGGAGACCATTTCGATCGCCAGGGTATCTCCGGGTCGAAGGGTCCTGCTTGTCTTCTTCTCCCAGAGAACTCCTGTCCCGGGAGCCAGGCCGACCTCCGCATGGAAGGAATCCTTGTCCGCCTGCGCCTTTCTTGGGGGGAGGGAGTTCCACCGCCCCGGCGTCCCCTCCTCCCATCCTGCCGTCCGCGCATCTTCTGCGGCCCCACCGCCCGGGAAGGAACCGGGAAGAAGAAGGAGCAGTGCGGCGAGAGAGACCGCAACGGCGAACCCCTTACGCCTCCTCATCGGTCCCCCTCTCCTCCGTCCGGCGGGCAATCTCCATCCCCGCCGCCCGCATCCGCTCGGTGAACCGGTCCGCGCAGGCCGCGGCACGCGCGAAATTCTCCGCGCGAAACACGATCCGTACCCGGTACTCCCCCTCCATGAGGGGATAGGAGCCGATGCTTACCCCCGAAAAAGCGCCGATCGTCTCCCGCATGATCCCCGCATAGGCGGACTCGAGCGCAAAACTGTACAGGGTCACCCGGGCTGCCTTCTTTCCCTCCACAAGGGGCTTCACCCACTCGAACATCTCGTGCAGCAGGCGGGGAATCCCGGGGAAGACGGCCATGCGCGCCACGAAAAAACCGGGGGCCACGCTGATCCGATTGGGGATGAGAACCGCCCCTTCCGGCACCTGCGCCATCACCATCCGGTTTTCGTTCATCTTCTCCCCGTAATACGCCTCGAGCAGGGCCTTCGCTTCCGGGTGGACGACAAGTGGCACCCCCGCCACGGTCGCCACGGCTTCCCTCGTGATGTCGTCCGGCGTCGGACCGATCCCTCCGGTCAGGATCAGGAGATCGGCTTCGGCGAGGTACGCACGCAGGTGACGAACCACGGTCGGCACGTCGTCGGGGAGAATGGCGCACAGCGCCACTTCCGCCCCCCACTCGTAGAGAAGAGGGAGCATGTAGGCAATGTTGCTCTCCCGGGTCTCGGCCCGGAGCACCTCGTCGCCGAGAATCACGATGCCGACTCTCTTCGCCATTTCTCTTTTCGCCGCGGATTCTTCTCGGAAAACCGGATCATTGTACAGAATGCGGGGGGAAAAATCATTGACATTGAGACTTGCGAGTCAGTAACGTGGGGGTGCATTCTGGGGCCATTCGAGAGGAAAAATCGTGAAAAAAACGGTCACCTACGCCTCCGCCGGCGTGAACATCGACGAGGGGGAGCGGATGGTGTCCCTCATTCGCCCGATCGT
>DATEXR010000166.1 GCA_035256765.1 Candidatus Deferrimicrobiaceae bacterium
CGGCAAGGAGGGCTGCCAGGACGGAAAACGCCCGGACCACCGGTTTTCCCCCGTACCGCCCCTTCGTCACGGTTTCCCCGCCAGGCACACGAGGGCTTCCGATTCCGGAGAAAAGTCGGACCCGGCGAAATCCCCGAAATACCGGATCCGCGGGAAGCCGGCCCGCGTCAGCATCTCCCACAGTTCATCGGGATAGAGAGGGTAGAGGGGGATCTCGTTTCTCACGACACCGGGCTGGCCGCCCCCGGAGAACCTGAGCGCGGTCTGGAACCTGACTTTCCGGTTTCCCTCCCAGACGTAGCTCCGGCGGAACTCGATCGCCCCCTCCTCCGCGCTCATGAGGGGAAGCATCGTGACGTTTCCGAGCAGGAGGCGCTCGTAGTTGAGGATCTGGAGGAGGATCTCCCCTTCCCCCGAAGTGACCGAAGCGGCGTCTTGGAGGAAGCGCGCCGCCTCGTCTTGGGATACGTGGACCAGCGAGTTGCCCAGACAGAGAACGAGGTCGGCCGGCGGAGAGACGATCCGACGGACGTCGGAGAACCCGCCGATCTCCAGGCGCGCGCGGGGAAAAGGGGCCAGTTTCGCCCTTGCCAGGGCGACCAGGGCCGGATCCGGGTCGAAACCCACGCACTCGACCCCCGCGGAGGCGAAGGGAAGCAGCTGCGCCCCGGAGCCGCAGCCGGCATCGGCGACACGGTGAACCCGCCCCGTTGCGAGGAGCCTGTCGAAAAGGGCCCGCTGGGCCTCGGATACCGGGAAGAGCGCGTCGTAGACGTCGCTCAGGTCCGTGTAGAACGCCAATGCACCTCCGTCCGTCGCGCCCTATTGTAGCAGGAAGTAACGCGGTTTCCCAAAAGAAAAGGTTGACGGGCGCGATTTTCCGCGGATATGTATGGGAAAGCCTGTTCGAGGCAATAGGGAAGAAATCAAGGAGGGGGGGAATGATGAAACGGGGTTTGGCCGTCTTGTTTGTTGCCGTTCTCTTCACGGGGATCCACGGCACTCCGGCGCGGGCGTTCGACCAGCCGCTTCTCAATTTCGGCCTGACGAACGTTCTGGACGGGGCGGTGCCGGGCCCGGGAACCTACTTCTTCGAGTACGTGCAGATTTGGCAGTCCGGCGAATTCAAGGACAAGGACGGGAACGACATCCCGGGCAGCCCGCGCGTCGGATTCGTCCTTTCCATGAACCAGCTGGCGCACATCTCGAAGACCACCGTCCTGGGGGGGAACCTGGGGATCGACTTCTTGCTGCCCATCGGCTCGCTGACCGCGGGCGGAAACTTCGGACCCGGGGGACCGCCCATCTCCGCGAACCCGGGACCGATCGGGGATGTCATCATCGGGCCCTTCATCCAGTGGTTCCCCCACAAGCTCCTCGGGCGTCCCTTCCTGCACCGGTTCGAACTGGACGTGATCGTTCCCACGGGCCACTACGACAAGAAGTACACGATCAACCCCGGGGCGAACCTCTGGACGATCGAGCCCTACTATGCGTTCACCTGGTTCCTCACCCCGCAACTGTCGACTTCCTGGCGGATCCACTACACCTACAACACGAAGAACGACGATCCGTGGGAGGTGCTGCAGAGCCTCGGGATCAACGAGGTCAAGCCGGGCCAGGCCTTTCACTTCAATTACTCCCTGGAGTATGAGGCGGTCAAGAACCTTCGGCTCGCCGCCGCCGGGTATTACCTCAAGCAGTTGACGGACACCGAGTTCAACGGGAGTGACGTGTCCGACCGCAAGGAGCAGGTATTCGCCATCGGGCCCGCCGTTCACTGGATCACGAAGAGCGGCCTCGTGCTCGCGTTGAAAACCGCCTTCGAGTCGTCGGCCGAGAACCGCCCGCAGGGGAATCGGACGACCTTCCGGATCATCTACAAGTTCTGAGGGGGACGGCCGGGTTCGGGAACCGGG
>DATEXR010000167.1 GCA_035256765.1 Candidatus Deferrimicrobiaceae bacterium
GACGAAAGCGCCTCCGGGGTTTTTTCCCTAAGAACGGGGACGTTCCTGAGAACTCGCCCTCCTCGCGGCGGGGAAACACGCTCTGCCGCCCCGCCTGTCCGTCCCCTGTTTCCGCCTGTATAGCCTGATCGGTTCCGGGCCGGAGGCGAGTCGAGTCACTAATGCGAAAGCCAGTTCACGGTCCGCAAGCCTCGGATACGGCGGAATTCGCGAATATTGGCCGTGACCAGCGTTGCGCCGAGGCTGAGGGCATGGGCGCCGATGAGAAGATCCATCGATCCGATCGGGGTTCCCGCTTTTTCCAGGGCGGCCCGGATTTCGCCATAAGCCATGGCTGCGGACTCGTCGAAAGGAACGATTTCGAACGGTACCAGGAACCCCGCCAGCGCCTGCCTGTTTTTTCCCGGATCGCCGCTCTTGGCGACCCCGAACCAGAGTTCGGCTGTCGTGATCGAGGAAAGTCCGACGTCACCCGGCTGGCGCTTTGTCAGACGCGCGATAAGCCTCGGCGGCTTGCGCCGGATCAACTCGATGCAGCCATCCGTGTCCAGGAGGTATTTCATCCCGGCAGACCCTTCCGGCGCTGCGCGGGCGGTTGCGCCCGGTCTTGCATGAAGTCGGGCGTGAAGAGGGAAAGACTTTCCACGAGCCCGTCCCACGATCCCGATGGCGGGATCAGAAGAACGACCTTTCCCGATTTTTTCACGAAAACATAATCGCCTTCGAACCGCATTTCGCGCGGCAATCGGACCGCCTGGCTTTGTCCGTTCCGGAAGAGTTTCGCGCTTTTCATGGCCGACCTCGAATATATATTATGAATATATACTGCAGGATTCCAACCCGCTTGTCACGCAAATATCCCGGGCGGAAAACAGGGGCGCCTCCCCGCTTTTTTCCCCCTGTTTCCGCCTGTATAGCCCGATCGGTTCGGCCTGGGCGATGACCTTCGCCAGCTCCTTTTCCGATGATCCCGGGTAAGAACGGGGACGTTCCTAAGAACTTGCCTGGGCGGGGACATTCCTCCAACCGTACTACCTACAACCTCGAGGAGTGCCCCCTACCCGATCTTCCGCAACAATCCGTCGGCGAAAACGGGGTACGAGCTCCGGAGTGCGGGGATCTGGGCGCGCAGCAGCGCCACGTCGACCGGGGAAGGGGAGGGGGTGGAAGACGCCGTCTCCGGGGAGAGGGGAAAACCCGTCTCCTTCTGCGCCTCCCCGTGCGTCACGCCGGGATGGAGGGACGAAAGACGCCACTCGGCCGCGGCGCCGTCGTACTCCATCGTGCAGAGGGGGGTGATGAGCTTCGTGGCCCCTCCCCGACGCCACGGGTAGTGCGGGGTGCTCGCAGCGGACGTGACGAAGTCGCACTTCTCCACGAACACGCGGGGGGAGTGGGCGAGCGTGAAAAGCACCACCCGGCGCGTCATGTAGTAGAGCATTGCCGACCCCGCTCCACCGGGCAGCCGGATCCGGGGGGATCGGTACTCCCCGATACAGGTCAGATTGATGTTCCCCTTTCGGTCGATCTGCGCGCCCGAGAGGAAGAACAGGTCGAGCTTCCCCCGCTGCGCCATATCGAACAACTCCCGGGAGCCGTCGGTGACGGGGGTGTCCTCCGATCCGAAGAGGAGGAATTTTCCGTGGCTTGCGTGACGGGCCCTTGCATGAAGCACCCCCAGGAGGGGGACGGGGGAAAGAGTTCCCACCGCCGTCCGCTCGTAGTCGCGGACCTCTTGGGAGATCCGGAACGCCAGGAATTCCTCCGGGGTGAATCCGTCGAGGACGAGGGGCACGGCGCTTCAGACCGCTTTCCCGCAGGCAAGACCGAGGTACTCCTCCTCGGTCTTGCCGAAAACGAAACGGGAAAGATAACGGAAGAACCCGTCCTCGGTCTTTGCCGCCGCGAGGTACTCCTCCACGTGGGCGCGGTCGATTCCGTACGAATGGACGCAAGCCCCCGGGTGGGCGCCGCGGGGGGCCACGACGACCAGGTCGATGTGAAGGGCGGACAGAAAGATCTCCCCGGGACGGGCGAGCAGTCTCTCCGCGGGAACGACCTCCTCCACGGTCACGATCGCCTGCTTCGCCGCGAGCACGGCGAGCCGGTCCGCTTCGAGAGCGGAGCAGACGACGTTTCCGTTTTCGTCGGCGCGGATCGCGTGGATGACCGCCCAGTCCGGCCGGATCGCCGGAACGACGAAGATCTCGTTCCCCGAGTACGGGTCCGTGACCTTCCGGAAGTCCTCCCGGACCTTCTCGTAGTCGGTCCCGGCGAATCCGAGCATCGGGTGGAACGGCAGTCCGGAGGCTCCCGCCTGGAGCCCGGCCAGGATGCCGGGTCAGGAGTGCTCGTGCGTGACGATCCTCCCGCGTTCCGCGGCCCTCCGGAAGTTGGGCGCCATCCCGTACTCCCCCATCGAAATCTGGGGGAACTCGACGGACCGGACACATCCCGCCCCCACCAGCATGTCGACATTGATCCCTCCGATGGGGACGGTCACGAGGTCCAGGTCCCTCGTTTCCCGGCGGATCATCTCCCGGACGAACGACATCGGGCTCATGACCATCGCTCCGCCGATCGCGACTTTCGCGCCCGACGGGACGGCGGCGGCGGCCTCGGCGAGCGTCACGAACGGTGCCTGGTTCATGGGGAACGGGTCTCCTTGGGGGATCCGGATGGGTGCATCGTACCATATCCCGGAAGGTTCTTTCCCCTTCCGGCGCGGGGAGAGCGGGTCGCCGCTCTCACGAGCGGCCCCCACCCAGGTACGATTCCCTGATCTTCGGATCGTTCAGCAGTTCCGGGGAGGGTCCTTCGTGGACGATTTTGCCGGTCTCCAGGACGTAGGCGCAGTGGGAGACCTTGAGGGCCTGCCTCACGTTCTGCTCCACCAGCAGGACGGTCGTCCCCTCCCGGTTGATCTCCCGGATGATCCGGAAGATGTGGGAGACGACGAGCGGCGCCAGCCCGAGGGACGGTTCGTCGAGAAGGAGAAGCTTCGGCCTCGCCAGAAGCGCCCTGGCGATGGCGAGCATCTGCTGTTCCCCGCCGGAGAGGGAGCCCCCCGCCAGGTTCCTCCTCTCCTTGAGGATCGGGAACCGCTCCATCGTCGCCTCGATGTCCTCCCTGACGCGGCCGTCCCTTCGTTGGTAGGCCCCCATCTCCAGGTTCTCGAACACGGTCATCCGGGAGAGGATCGCCCTCCCTTCCGGGACGAGCACGATCCCGCGTCTCACGATCTGCGCGGGGGTCAAGGCCGTGATCTCCTCCCGCAGAAAGGTGATCGTTCCCGCCGCGGGGCGCAACAGGCCGGCGATGGTCCGGAGCAGGGTCGTCTTCCCCGCACCGTTCGCCCCGATGATGCACACGATCCTTCCTTCGGGGACCGCCAGGTCGATCTCCCGGATCGCCAGGATGTTCCCGTAGCCCGTCGTGAGCCCGCGGACCTCAAGCATCGTCCTCCTCCTCCCTGCCGAGGTAGGCGGCGATCACGTCGGGGTTGTTCCGGATCTCCTCCGGCGTCCCCTCGGCGATCTTCTCGCCGAAGTGGAGGACGACGAGCCGGTCGCAAACCTGCATCACCAGGGACATGTCGTGTTCGATCAGGATGACCGTCACCCCGAGGTCCCGGATCTTCCGGATCAGGCGGTGGATCTCCTGCGTCTCGCTCTCGTTCATCCCCGCCACCGGCTCGTCCAGAAGCAGGAGTTTCGGCTCCCCCGCCAGCGCCCGTGCGATCTCGAGCCTGCGCTGGTATCCGTACGGCAGGGCCGAGGCGACGACGTCCTCCTGACCGCGCAGCCCCACCAGGGCGAGCAGTTCGTCCGTCTTCCGCCGCACGAGCTCCTCTTCCTCCCGCTGTCCCGGGGTCCGAAAGACGCTGCGCCAGACCCCGGCGCGGCTCCTCGTGTGCCTGCCCACCATCACGTTCTCCCGGGCGGTCATTTCGGGGAACAGCCGGATGTTCTGGAAGGTGCGGCCGACCCCCCGCCGGGTGATCCGGTGGGTCGCAAGGCCGCCGATCCGTTCCCCCCCGAACACGATTTCGCCGGATGCCCCCGGGATCATCGACGTTACCACGTGGAAGAGGGTCGTCTTTCCCGCCCCGTTCGGGCCGATCAGGCCGATAATCTCCCCGTCCCGGACCGAGAAGGAGACATCTCGCAGGGCGGTGACGCCGCCGAACGACATCGTCACGTTTCGCATGTCGAGCAGCATCTGCGTCAGCTTCCTCCCGCGGCTTTTTTCCCCGCGATCCGGTTCACGAGGGGAGGGTCGATCAACCCCTGCGGGCGGAACACCATCATCGCGACGAGGAGGATTCCGTAGACGATGTACCGGTAGTCGCTGACGGTCCGGAGGAACTCCGGAAGGGAGGTGAGAAACATCGCGCCGAAGACCGGGCCGAACAGGTGCTCGCTTCCCCCGAAGACGGCGAAGACGAGGATCTCCACCGCCCGGTGGTACGTGAAATCGGCCGGGCTGATGTACGACGTGGCGTGGGCGAACAGGGCGCCCGCGAACCCCGACAGCATCGCCCCCTGGGTGAAGGCGAGGACCTTGTAGTAGGTCGTGTTGATCCCCGCCGCTTCGGCGGCCTTCTCGTCCATCCGCACGGCGGCGTACGCACGGCCGATCCTCGAGGAGCCGAGGCGGACGAAGAACCAGATCACGCCCAAGGTGGCCGCGAGCAGGATCAGGAAGACCGACAGGCTGATGAACTGGTTGCTGCGGAGCCCGATGCTCTCCGAAGCGAACCCGGCATCCCGCAGGAGCGAAAGGATCTCCCTCCCCATCTGGGGGATGGCGGCGATGCCGACGGCCCCTCCGGTCAGCGACTCCCAGTTGACGAAAAGGACCCGGACCACCTCCCCGAACCCGAGCGTCGCGATGGCCAGGTACACTCCCGTGAGGCGCAGGGAGGGGATGCCGACGGCGACCCCGGCAAGCGCCGCCAGGACGGAGCCCGCCGCGATCCCCGCGGGCATCGGGAAGCCGTGGCGTGTCGTCAGGATGGCCGTCGCGTACGCGCCGATGCTCATGAACCCGGCGTTCCCTAGGGAGAGCTGTCCCGTGGAGAGGGTGACATAGATGCTCACCCCCAGCAGGGTGTTGATGAGGACGAAGGAGGCGACCTGCAGGTGGTAGGGGTTCAGCCAGTCGCCGGGCATGGCCTACCGACGGGCCCCCGGCACCGCCTGCCCGAACAGCCCCCGGGGCCGGAGGAGGAGCACCACGATGATCGTGAGGAAGGCGATGGCGTCGCGGTACCCGGAACTTCCGTAGGCGACGACGAACGTTTCGGAAAGACCCAGGATGAGCCCCCCGGCCATCGCGCCCGCCACGCTCCCCATCCCCCCGAAGATGATGATCGCCAGCCCTTTCAGACCCATCGAGAGCCCGATCTGGTTGTTGATGTAGTTGAAGGCCATCCCGACCAGCACGCCGGCGATTCCGCCCATCGCGGAAGCGATGACGACCGTGGCCGTGATGATCCGGTTCGTGTCGACCCCGAGAAGCCCCGCCGTCTCCAGGCTTTCCGCCGTGGCCCGAAGCCCTTTGCCGGTGCGGGTCCGGGAAAGCCACAGGGAGAGCCCCCCCATGAGGATGATCGCGACGCCCAGGATGACGACCTGTACGAGATATACGGTCGTCGACCCGATCGAGAAGCGGATGTCGGCGAAGGAGGTCTCGAACAGCTGGTTCCCGGCCCCGAAGATGTGGTGGGCGAGGTTCTCGAGGAGGATGGAGACGCCGATCGTGCTGATGAGGGGCGCCAGCGGGGAAACCCCCGTCCGCCCCCGCAGGGGGCGCAGGGCGATCCGTTCCAGCAGGTACCCGAGCGCCGCGGTGACCGCCACCGCCCCCAGGAAGGCGGCCGCAAGCGGAGCGTTCATCTTCGTCACGATCACCATCCCGATGAACGCGCCGAACATGAAGATCTCGCCGTGGGCCATGTTGATGATGTCGAGCACGCCGAAGACGAGGGTGTATCCCAGGGCGACGATGGCGTAGATGCTCCCCAGAGTGACGCCGTTGATCAGTTGCTCGACAAACACGATATGCCCTTGCCCGCTCCTCCCCGATCAGCGGAAGAGCTGGAACTTCCCGTTCCGGATGATGAGCACGGCGGGTTCCATGACAACGTCGCGCTCCTCGTCGAAGGAAAACATCCCGAGGACACCGGGGAAGTTCCGGATCCCCGCGAGGGCGTCGCGCAGCGCTGCCCGGTCGGCCTTGCCCGCTTTCCGCAGGCCTTCCGCCATGAGGAAGAGCCCGTCGTACGCCTGGGCGGCGAACTGGTCCGGCTTCTTCCCGTATCGTTTCTCGTATTGGGCGACGAACGCCTTCACCTTCGGGTCGTCCTTTTCGCCGAACCACGGGGTGGCCACCACGAGCCCCTCCGCGGCGTCTTTCGCGATTTCGATCACCTTGGGGGAGTTGAAGCCGTTCCCCCCCACGAAGGGGACCGTGATCCCCATCTTCCTCGCCTGGGAGAGGATGACCCCGCCCTCCTCGTACAGGGCGGAACAGAAGATCGCGTCGGGGGCGAGGTTCTTGATCTTCGTCAGCTGCGCCTTGTAGTCCGCCTGCCCTTTCTGGAACGTCTCGATCGTCAGAATGTTGAGCTTCAGGTCCTCCGCCACCTTCTTCATCGTGTCGAACCCCGATTTCGTGAAGACATCGTCGTTTCCGTAGAAGAGGGCGACCTTCCGGATTCGGTATGTTTTAACCGCCTTGCCGATGGAGGCGGGAATGGCCAGCGCCTCCGGGAGGGAGTTCCGGAAGACGAACTTCCCGATCTGGGTGATCCCCTGGGCCGTCGTCGATGTCCCCATGATGGGCACCCCGCTGGCATTGGCCTCAGGCCCCACGACCTTCATCTCCGTGCTCAGCGTCGGCCCCAGGATCGCGACCACCCGGTCGGAGTTAATGAGCTTCTGCGCCGCGGACAGGGCTTGTTCCTGCTTCCCGGAGGAGTCCTCGATGGCCAGGTCGATCCGCACGCCTCCCCGGGCGTTGATCTCCTCCTGCGCGAGGCGGAAACCCTGGGTGATCGCCTCCCCGTACGCCGCGCCGGGTCCGGTGAGGATCGAGATCACCCCGATCTTCGCGTGGACCGCGGGGCCCTTTCCTTCCCCCGCGTACCCGTTCGCTCCCCGGAAAACGAGGGCGAAAGCGACCGCGAAGACCAAACCGGCCAGCCTGACCTTCCTGTGCATGGGGAACCTCCCGAAATGGTTTGCTCTGGTGCCCGGGGGGGGGAATCGAACCCCCACGGCCTGAAAAGCCTTCGTATATCACATCGGTCGGGAAGAGGATATCAGGGGCGGGATGCAAAAGGCAACGGTCCCTCGAATCGGTGGGATGCGGGGGAATATTCTTGACAATATTTACCTTTTTTTATATTTCTTCCCTTACAAGCAACATGGACCAAACCCGCCGACCAACCCCTGAAAATCGGAAGAAGAAAGGAGGTGGCGGGAAAGAGGCTGCGAACGGGAGAGCGTCTCTTGAGGGAGGAAAGTTGCGGGAAATTCACAGGTTAGGGGGTGTTCCATGAGGGATGACAAGGGAAAGAAAAATCGCGGGGAGGGGATAGACCGGCGGAAGTTCCTGCAATATGTGGGCGCAACGGGTGCCGGCTTCGCTCTGAGCGATATCGCCGTATCGAAGGCCCGGGCCGTGGACATCAAGAGGCTGGATTCGACGGGAAAGGTCCATATCCTCGGATGCAATGAAATGACCTCCACGCACGGATATTGGGACAATTCCACAAAACCGGTCTTGAACATCCAATCGGGCGATACCGTTCACGTGGAAACCGGGATGCACCTCATGGGGAAGATGGTGCCCGGGGCTACCATCGAGGACTGGATGAGCTGGTACAAGGAGGTCCTCGACCAGACCGCGGAAACGTATTTCTATCCGGATGAAACGACGGGTGCGCAGAAGACGAGAAAGGGCGCCGGACACCATCATCTGACCGGCCCGATCCATATCGAGGGCGCCGAACCGGGCGACATCCTCCAGATCGAAATCCTCGACATCGATCCCGGCGCTTACGGTTTCAACCTGAACCCGACCACGTCCTTCGTGAAGCTCGGGGTCCTCGCGGATGAATTTCCGGAGGGGAAAGTCCGGTGGTATTCCGTCAATCGGCGCGATATGACCTACGAATTTATGCCGGGGATCCAGGTTCCCGTCCGGCCGTTCCCGGGAACCATCGGCGTGGAATTGCCGGAAACGGGGATGTGGAGCAACGTTCCCCCCGGAAGGCATGGCGGCAACCTGGACAACAAGGATCTGGTCGCCGGGACCGTCCTGTATCTTCCGGTGTGGAACAAGGGGGCAGGGTTCAAAACGGGGGATGCCCACCTCGCCCAAGGGCACGGAGAGGTGAACCTGAATGCCCTGGAGGGGGCTTTCAAGAACATCACGTTGAGGTTCACCGCGAGAAAGGATCTCAAGAAACTGGTCGACTGGCCCATGGCCTCGAGTCCCACCCACTGGATCATGATGGGATTCCATACCGATCTGTACAAGTCCTGCCAGATGGCCGTGAAGCAGGCGATCAAGTTCCTGAACAATCATTACGGCATCCCCGAGCTGGAAGGATACGCCTTCTGTTCGCAGGCGGTTGACCTCCATGTCACCCAGCTCGTGGACTACACGAAGGGCATTCATGCCATGATTCCCAAGGACTGTTTTTTCGGGAAGCAATATGCCGGCAAGAATACTCTCTTGATCCCCAAACAGTCCTGACAGGTGCGGGTTTCGCGGGGCGCCGGCGGATGGAATGCCCATCCGCCGGCACCTTTTTTCGGGGGGCACCCATGGCGCTGAAGGCGACGTATGAGATCCGGTGCGGCTGCGGAAAAACATTCACCGGGGACATTTACGAATATGTTTTCGCCGAGCATGACCCGGAGCTGAAAGACTCCATCCTTTCGGGGGAATTCAACCGCGTTTCGTGTCCCGCGTGCGGCCGGGGATTGCCGATCGAAAACCGATTCCTCTACCGGGAGGAAAAAAACAAATTATGGATCTGGGTGTGCGGGAAGGAAGAAGAGTCGCGAAGAGAGGAACTGGCGGAGGAGCTGATCGAAAAAAGCGCCGTGATCGAGGGCCATTTCCTGGATGATGAAGAAGACTACCGGAAGTTCCTCGTCTTCGGCAGGGAGGGCCTGATCGGGCTATTGCTGAAAGAGGACCGGGCCCTGAAACGAAGGGAAGGAAGAAGCCTGAAGAAGAACCCTGCCCTCCGATGGATCAGGGAGGGGAACGAGG
>DATEXR010000168.1 GCA_035256765.1 Candidatus Deferrimicrobiaceae bacterium
GCGTAGCCGAGGGGACCCCTCCGCGAGCCAGGGGCCCCGGGATCCGGCACTTGCCGCCGGGCGCGCGACCGCGGCACCCGGCGCAGGGGAGGAAGAGTTCTTGGAACGTCCCTGTTCTTCTGTTCTTAGGGACGCGCGGACACGTCCACGATCACCGCCAGCAGAATTCCCATCATGTACAGGATGGAGGCGCCGAAGGCCCTGCGGAACCGGGGCCGCCTGACCGTGTTGCGGTAGCAGGACCAGAGGAAAAACCCCCAGAGAGCGACGGCGACCCAGGCGAATGCGCCGGAGCAGTAGCCGAATACCCAGAGGGCGAGCGTCGTCGGCAGGAGGCTGACGGCGTACAGGAAGATGAGGATCTTCGTGTACGGCTCTCCCCGCGCCACGGGCAGGACGGGAACGCCCGCATCCCGGTACTCCTCCATGTGGGCGAGCGCCAGGGTCCAGAAGTGCGGCGGTTGCCACAGGAGCATCACCAGGAACAGGATGACCCCGTCCACCCCGATGCGGCCGGCTGCCGCGGAATACCCGATGAGGACGGGAAGCGCGCCCGGAATTCCTCCCGGAATCGTCCCGTAGGGGGAACGCCGCTTGAGGAAGAGGGTGTACAGGAGCGTGTAGGACAGGACGGCCGCGAGCACGAGGGCGGCGGTCAGCCCGTGAAAAAAGCGGTAGGAAACGAGGAGCGAGGCCAGGATGAGGCCGAAGGAGAGCGCGAGTGCCCCCTCGCTGCCGACCCTCCTCATCGCAAAGACCCGGGCGGCCAGTCTGGGCATCCGGGCGTCCATCGGGGCGTCGAGGAGGCCGTTCATGACCGCGGCACCGGAGGCGGCGGCGACCACGCTTGCCAGGCAGGGAAGCACCACCCCGGCGCCGGGCATCCCTCCCGTCGCCAGGACCATTCCGGCGAGACCGGCGAGGCTCACGCCCGTCACGATGCCGGGCTTCGAGATCAGCAGGGCCGAGCCGGCCAGGGTCGCCGGCCTGCTCCCCTCCTCCGCATCGGGGGGCTTTCTTTCCAGGGCGGTCGCCTTTATGACGACGTCCCCTCGGGGGAGAGTTCTCTCACCCACATCCGGGCAAGCATCATGAGCATTACCAGCGCCACGGCCAGGTGCAGCGCCGTGGAGAGGAAATTGAGCCGGGTCAGCACCACAGCTCCGCCGATGGCGATCTGCGCCAGAATCATGCAGAAAAGGGCCACGGCCATGCGCCGGTGCCTCCTCAGGCGATCATCCAGTGCCGTCGCCGCCCAGAGCGCCACGATGGTGAGCGCAACGAGGACGGCCAGCACCCGGTGGGAGAACTGGATGAGGACCCCATCGGCGAGAACGCCCGGGATGAGGCCGCCAAGCGACGTGGGCCAGTCGTGCAGGGAAAGCCCGGCCCCTGCGTGCCGGACGTACGCTCCCATCGCCGCCAGCAGGAACACCAGGACCCCCATTCCGAAGAACAGGCCGGGATACCCTTTCAGGGAAAAGGAGGGCGGCAGGACAACACCGTCGAAGGACATCATGTAGTAGACCAGGAGGAATATAAAAAGCCCCGTGACGAAATGGACGGTGGTGAGCTGGACCGGCAGCTCCAGGAGGACAACCGCCCCGCCCATCACGATCTCGGCGGCGAGCAGGCCCACCGCCAGGACGGGGACCGCCTTCGCGCCGCCCCGATACGCCCGGAAACGCCGGTAGGACAGCGTCACCAGGGCAACCCCCGCCACCGCCGCGATCACCCGGTGGAGAAACTCCAGGTAGATATCCAGGCGAAACGGCGGAAGGACCTTCCCGTGGCAGAGGGGCCAGTCCGGGCAGGCCAATCCCGCCTTCAGCCCCGCGACGAGGTTCCCCCAGACCAGGAGAAAGAAGAACAGGCCCACGGTCACTCTTCCGAGCATCGTTCCCCCTCCCTTCCCCGTTGTTCGGTACCGCCGCCGGGGGGCGGTCACCGGAACAGGGAATCCGAAAGCGTCCCCGCGATGATGAGGACCAGGAAAAAGATCGGCGTCAGGGCGAACCCCCAGACGAGCCGGCTTTCGTACCGCAGGTGCATGAAGAAAAGGGCGACGAGCGACGCCTTCACGGAAGCGATGAGAAGGGCGACGACGACGTTCATCATCCCGAGGTGCACGTAGGAAACCGAAACGGTGACCGCCGTGAGAACGACGAGGGCGCCCCAGACGACGATATACGTCCTGATGCCGGAATCGTGTTCCTTCATCGCCTTCCCCCCTACCCCACCAGGTACAGCAGCGGGAACAGGTAGATCCATACCAGGTCCACGAAGTGCCAGTATAAACCCGAAATCTCCACCGGCGTGTGGTAGCTTTCGGAATATCTCCCCCTCCCGGCGAGGAACAGGACCGTTCCCAGCGCCACCATCCCGGCAAGCACGTGGATGCCGTGCAGACCGGTCAACATGAAATAGAGGGAGAAGAAGATGTCCGTATCCGGGAACAGCCCGTGGGAAAACTTCTTCGTGTATTCCACGTACTTGATCCCCAGGAACGTCGCGGCCAGCAGGAGGGTGAGGAAAAGGTAGAACCGGAGGAGCGTGACCTTCCCTTTGCGGATCGCCGCGATGCCGAGCGCGACGGTGAGGCTGCTGCCGATCAGCACCACCGTGTTGACCGACCCGAGGACGCGGTCCAGCTTCAGATGGTCCTCGTAGAACATCCGGGGGTATTTGATCCGGTAGATGATGTAGGCGGTGAACAGCCCCCCGAAGAGAAGGACCTCGGTGGCGAGAAACGTCCAGATCCCCAGCGTTGCGGCCTCGCGGGCCGTGGCCGGGTCCATGTGGGCTTCGTGCCCTGCTGCCCCTGGCCCGTGGTGCGTGGATTGTCCGCTCATTTTCCTACGTCTGCCTTCCCGCATACCCGTACGGCCAGTCGGTGACCGTCGGAATTTCCTTAAAATTCTCCGTCGGCGGCGGCGACCCCGTCTGCCAATCCAGGGAGAGGGCTTTCCAGGGGTTCGGTGGGGCAGGGGCGCCCCGGAACAGCCCGCGGACGAAATTCGCGAACATGATCAAAATCCCCGTCGCGAGGACCCACGACCCCACCGTGGACACGATGTTGAGCGTCTGGAATTGCGCCGGGTATTCCGCGTAGCGCCTCGGCATTCCCTCGAACCCCAGGATGAACTGGGTGAAAAAGGTGACGTTGAAGCCGATGAACATCAGCAGCCAGGCAGGGCGCGCCATCTTTTCGCTGAGCATCCTGCCGGTCATCTTGGGA
>DATEXR010000169.1 GCA_035256765.1 Candidatus Deferrimicrobiaceae bacterium
GTCTTCCACCTCTTCTCGCACCAGATCGAGGTCCGCCACCGGTGTGACCTCGAGGAGATCCTCTCCGCTCTCCGCGCCATCGCCATGGAAGGGCACCCCCTGAACGGATCCCTGCGCGGCGCGGCCATCCCCGAGGCGACGAAGACCCCGCTCCTCGTCTTCTTTGCGGCCGCCGCCCTTCTGTGCGCAGGCGCGGTCCTGTCCCTCCCGTCACCTCCCTCCCCGTGGGCGGAACGTCTCTTCCTCGCCGCGATTCTCGCCGGGGGCGCCCGGGTCGCCCTGCGGGGCGCAAGGGAGCTCCGGAACCGTTCTCTGGGAATGAACGCTCTCATGACGATCTCCATCGGAGGAGCGACCCTGATGGGGGAATGGGCCGAGGCCGGAGTCGTCGTCACCCTCTTCGCCCTGGCCAATTACCTCGAGGCGAAAAGTCTGGACCGCGCCCGGAGGGCGACCGCCGACCTGTTCACCCTCGCGCCGGAAACCGCCGTCGTGCGCGTGGGGGGCGTGGGGGGAGAGGAGCGAACCGTCGCCGCGGAGGAAGTCCGCAAGGGGGATATCCTCGTCATACGCCCCGGCCAGCGCGTACCGGTGGACGCCACGGTGTTCAAGGGGGTCTCCGACCTGAACGAGGCCGTGCTGACGGGAGAGTCCATTCCCGTGGAGAAGAGGGAGGGCGACCCGCTTTACGCGGGGACCGTGAACGGGCGGAGTCTCCTGCTCGCCGAAGCGCTGCGCCCCCTGTCGGAATCGACGATCGCGATGATCCTGCGCCGGGTGGAGGAGGCCCAGGCGAGGAAGGCCCCGATCCAGACGTTCATGGAGAAGTTCGCGGCGGTTTATACCCCCGCGGTCCTCGTTTCCGCCATCCTCGTCGGGGTCATCCCCCCCGCGCTCGGTTTGGGCACGGTGAGCACGTGGGCTTACCGGGCGCTCGTCCTGCTGGTCATCGCCTGCCCCTGCGCGATCGTCCTGGCCGCCCCGGTCGTCACGGTCACCGCCCTCACGCGGGCCACCCGGGACGGGATCCTCGTCAAGGGGGCGAATCACCTCGAGACGCTCGGGAAGGTCCGGGCGATCGCCTTCGACAAGACGGGCACCCTGACCCGCGGCAGGCTCCGCGTGACCCGGGTCGTGGCGGCCGGGGGGCTTACGGAGGACGACGTGGTGCGGATGGCGAGTGCGGTAGAGGCGGGCTCGGCGCACCCCGCCGCGGAGGCGGTCCGGCACGAGGCGCGCAGGAGAGGGATCGCACAGGCGGCCCGGGGCACGCTGGCGAGGACGTTCACGGCGCTCGAGGGCCGGGGGGTATCGGCGGAAGTGGAGGGAAGGCGAATCTTCGTCGGAAACCGCCGGCTGTTCGAGGAGATCGTTTCTCCTCCCGAGGCGCTCGGGACGACGGTTTTCCCCGAAGGGGACGGCGCGGCCCGCATGGTCATCCTCGTGGGGACTTCCGAGGGGATCGCGGGTGCCCTCGAATTCGAGGACGAGATGCGGGCCGAAGCCCCCGAGGTCGTCCGGTCGCTGCGTTCCCTGGGCGTGGAGCACGTGCTGATGCTCACGGGGGACCACGCCGATGTGGCGCGGGAGACGGCGCGTGCGGCGGGAATCGATGAAGTGCTCCCCGGCCTGCTGCCGGAAGGGAAGCTTGCGAAGGTGAGGGAGCTGGTCGCCTCTTACGGCGCGGTGGCCATGGTGGGGGACGGGGTCAACGACGCGCCGGCGCTCGCCCTTTCCTCCGTCGGCATCGCGATGGGGGCCGCCGGCTCCCCCGCGGCGATCGAGACGGCCGACGTCGCGCTGATGACCGAGGACCTGCGGAAGATCCCGGAAGCGATTGTTCTGGGCCGCCGGATGGTTTCGGTGGTCCGGCAGAATGTGGCCGCTTCGCTGTGGATCAAGGCCGCATTCCTGGTGGCGGCCACGGCGGGCTTCGCCACCCTCTGGATGGCCGTGGCGGCGGACATGGGGACGACGCTCCTCGTCATCTTCAACGGTCTGCGCCTGCTGCGCAAGAACGGGCGTGCTGGATAACCGGCGCATGAACCGAAAATCCCTTCCCCGAAACGTCGTCGCCCTCGGGCTGGTGAGTCTCCTTACCGACCTTTCCAGCGATATGATCTATCCTCTCCTCCCGGTTTTCCTCACGGTCACGCTCGGCGCGGGCCCCGCCGTCCTCGGGATCATCGAAGGGGTGGCGGAAACCACCGCCTCGCTCCTCAAGCTCTTCTCGGGCGCCTGGTCGGACCGGCTCGGGCGAAAGAAACCGCTGGTGCTCGCGGGGTACCTCCTCTCCTCCGTGGCAAGGCCCCTTGTGGGGTTCGCCTCCGCCTGGGGGCATGTGCTCGCGGTGCGATTCTCCGACCGGATCGGAAAGGGGATCCGCAGTTCCCCCCGGGACGCCCTCATCGCCGCCTCGGTCCCCGCGAGCGACCGGGGACGCGCGTTCGGTCTGCAGAGGGCGATGGACCACATGGGGGCCGTGATCGGACCCGGCATCGCCTTCCTTCTGTTGGCGGGGGCCGGCCTGTCCTACCGCTCCGTCTTTTTCCTCGCAGCAATCCCGGGGGCCGCTGCCGTCGCCGCCCTCCTGTTCCTGGTGCGGGATCCCGGGACGCCGGCCTCCCGGCACGCCGGAGGATTCCTGCACGACGGGTCCCTCCCCCGACCTTTCCGCCGCTACCTGCTGATCGTCTCCCTGTTCACCCTCGGGAACGCAAGCGACGCCTTCCTCATCCTTCGCGCGGTGGACGCGGGAGTGCCGGCCGCCTGGGTCCCGCTGCTCTGGGCGGCGTTCCACGTCATGAAGTCGTCCTTCTCCACCTACGCGGGGATCCTCTCCGACCGGTGGAGCAGGAGGCATCTGATCGTCGGGGGGTGGCTCGTGTACGCGTTGTGCTACGCGGCCTGGGGGGTGGTTACGGGACCGGCGTGGATGGTCGGGCTCTTCCTCGTCTATGGGCTCTATTCGGCGGCCACCGAGGGCGCAGAGCGGGCATTCGTAGCCGACTTCGTTCCTCCGGAGCGGCGGGGGACCGCTTTCGGGTGGTTCCACCTGGCCGTCGGGGTTTCCGCCTTGCCGGCGAGCGTCCTGTTCGGGGTCCTGTGGACGAAGTACGGGGCGCAGACGGCTTTCGGGGTGAGCGCGGGGCTCGCGGTCGCGGCCTCCGGCCTGCTGCTCTTCCTTAGTCCCCCCAGCGCACCTGCGGGGGACGCCCCGGGGATTCGATGACCCGAAGCACGAACGGACGGCGGCGGCCCGGGACTTCGCCGAACCGCAGATCGGAGAACGTGAGGATCCGGGAGAAGCCCTCCTGCGAGGTCTGCACTACCGGGAACCGGGCGAACCACAGGTAGGTGCGCACTTCCGGGACATGGTCGACCGACCCGACCTCGGCCACGTCCTGTCCCCGGATGACGCGCTGCTTCCATGCCAACGAACCCGTGAAGGGGTTCACTTCGGCGCGCAGGAAAGTTTTCCCGTCGTCGATGAAGCCGTTCCATGTGAAGGGGCCCGCCGGGAAGGGGAACCGGCCGGGATGCTCGGGGATCGGAAGGGCCGGAAGACCCTCGAGTTCCTGCTTCGCCCACGCTTCCCCGACCAGTTGGATGCGGGCCAGGTCCTTGCCCAGGGAAATCTCTCCCAGCCGCGGGAGGGCCGCGGTGGAGACCACCGGAACGTCGTACCGCCTGGCCGCGCTCCGCACGGCGTCCTCGGCGCGGATATGGAGGACCGCGGCGATGCCCACGTACCCCGCGAGGACGGCCATCGCCAGGCGTGCACGAGCCGGCCGGCGGCGGGAGAGGGCAAGACCGGCGACGATGATCCCCGTGAAGATCAGGTCGATGACGAACAGGAGGTCGAAGGAGACCCTCGCGTCGGAAAACGGCTGGAAGATCTGGGTCCCGTACGAGTTCAGGAGGTCGAGGGATATGTGGAGGAGCTGCCCGAGCAGCACGAGCAGGTAGAGTTTCTTCCAGTCCTTCCACTTCCCGAACCGGTAGACGAGCAGGGCGACGAGGAGCGAGGTCAACGCCACGCCGGCGAACCCGTGGGAGATGCCCCGGTGGAGCCTGAGGTACAACTCGCTGCCCAGAAGCGTGGCCACGTGGTCGGCGTCGGGCAAAACCGAGCCGATGACCACCGCCGCGGTGGCTTCCTTCCGGCCGATATCCTTGGGAAGGGCCCGGGCCGTGAGCCAGCCCGCGAGCCCGTGGGTTACCGTATCCATGTTCGGGGGATTATATCATCCTGAGAGATCTTCCCCATAGGGTCAAATCATCTTCCCCGGGTCGAGGATCTTCCCGATCTCCTCCGGAGGGAGGACCTTCCTCTCCAGAAGGATCGCCCGGATCGTCTTTCCCGAGTGGTACGCCTCGTGGGCAAGCTCCGCGGCCTTGTCGTACCCGATCCGGACGGCCAGGGGCGTGACCATCGCCAGGCTCTGCTCGATCAGCTCCTCGCAACGCTTCCGGTTCGGGGTGATCCCCGAGACGCACCGGTCCGTCAGCAGGGCCGCCGCGGAGAAAAGAAGGCCGATCGATTCGAGCAGGTTGCGCGCCATCACCGGCAGCATGACGTTGAGCTCCAGGATCCCCAGCGAGCCTCCGAGGGTCACCACCACGTCGTTGCCGATCACCTGCGCCGACACCTGGATCGCCATCTCGAGGATGACGGGGTTCACCTTCCCCGGCATGATCGAGGAGCCCGGCTGAAGCGACGGCAGGTTGATCTCCCCGATCCCGCACCGGGGGCCGGAGGAAAGAAGCCTCAGGTCGTGGGAGATTTTCATGAGAGAGGCGGCAAGCCCCTTGAGCGCGCCGCTGGCTGCGACGAGGGGGTCCTGCGCCCCTATCGCCTCGAACCGGTTTTCCGCCGGGCGGAAAGGGATCCCGGTGGCGGCCGCGATCTCGGCGATCGCCCTCGCGCCGAACTCCGGGTGGGCGGAAAGGCCCGTCCCCACCGCGGTCCCCCCGAGCGGAAGTTCTTCGAGGTCCGCCAGGGCGGCCCGAATCCGCCGGATCCCGTGGTCGACCTGGGAGGCGTACGCGGAGAACTCCTGCCCAAGCGTGACGGGAACGGCGTCCTGCAGATGGGTCCGCCCGATCTTCAAGATGTCGGAGAATTCCCCCGCCTTCGCGGAGAGGGCGCCCCGCAGGGACGAGAGCGCTGGGAGAAGCCGCTCCGAAAGCTCGCGACGGGCGGCGATGCGGATCGCCGAGGGGATCACGTCGTTGCTGGACTGGCACCGGTTGACGTGGTCGTTGGGGTGGACGGGCGAATTGCCGCCCAGGGGCTTTCCGAGAAGCTCGTTCGCCCGGTTGGCGAGCACCTCGTTGACGTTCATGTTCGTCGAGGTCCCGGAGCCGGTCTGGAAGACGTCGAGGACGAACTGGTCGTCGAACTTCCCTTCCAGCACCTCCCGGGCCGCCCGCGAGATCGCCTCGGCCAGGGAAGGGTCGAGAAGCTTGAGCCCCGCATTGACCTCCGCGCCGAACCCCTTGATCATCGCCGCGGCGTAGACGACCGGCAGCGGCATCCGGACGCCGCTCACCGGGAAGTTCTCGAACGCCCGCTGCGTCTGCGCCCCGTAGTAGGCCTGCGCCGGGACCCGCACCGCGCCCATCGAGTCTTTTTCCGTACGGAAATCGGCCATCGCTTCCTCCTTCCTACCATTCGATTCGTGGCCGCCTTCGCCGGATTCCCCCGGAGCGCTCTCCCGGCGGAACGCCCAAACCGGGGACCCTGGCTCGCGGGGGATTCCCCTCCGCTACGCTCGCGACCTTGCACCCGCTCGCTGCCGGTTCCGCTCGACGCGAATTCTTCCTTCGGTGGGACACTCCTCAACGTACGACTCGATATAGGAATGTCCCCCCGCTGCGCGGAACCCTCCGCATCGCCTAGGGTCCCCGGTTGCCGGCGGAGCAGCCGAAGGACGGGGGGTCCGAGCGGAGCTTTCCGGGAGGAAGGTCAAGCGCAGACTCGCAGGTTCATCGCGAGTCGAGCGACGAAGCGAGCGACCCCCCTCCGAGGATGCGGAAGCCGGCGATGACGCTCCGCACCAAGGCGCGCAGATGTTGCGCCCGCCGCCCTTCCTGCTACTCCTCCTCGAAGCGAATCGGCTCGTACTGGCCTTTTTCGGGCGTGTACC
>DATEXR010000170.1 GCA_035256765.1 Candidatus Deferrimicrobiaceae bacterium
CTACCCCGTTTCGTTGGACATTCACACGCCAAGACCTCGCCAACCTCATGGCAAGAATCGAGGGCAAGGGACGTGCACTCAACGTTGCTGCGTAACTGCTCCTCCAAATACGTCACCGTAATTGTGGAATGGAGTACTTAGGCGCAGCTCGCGACCTTGCGCCCGCTCGCTGCCGGTTCCGCTCGACGCGATCCGTATCCTTCAACGGGACACTCCTCCATCCGTACTACCTACAACCTCCAGGAGTGTCCCCCCGCCTCGTCGACCCCCCCGCATCGCCATGGGTCCCCGGTTTAGGGCGCAGCAGCCGCAGGAGGGGGGCCGGCGTCCCGGGGTCCATTCCCGGAAGATCCCGGCATTCGAGGACCGCTGCATCCCCGCCGGCTTCGTTGCCCTCCCTCACCGTACCGCATTGGGTACGCCTCGGTTGGGCGCCTCGCCGGTCGGGGCGCATCGGCCCTCTCGGTGCACGGCCTCTTCGGAAACGGACCCCGGGACGCCGGGCGGAGCTTTTCGGGGAGGAAGGTCAAGCGCAGACGTGCGGGTCCATCGCACGTCGAGCGACGAAGCGAACACCCCCTCCGAGGCAGCGGAGCCGGTCAGGGCCCCGAATCCCGGACCATTCGGCGGCCGATTCGAGTGCTGGTCGCGAGCATTTGCCAACGGGGGGCCCCGGAACCGCCTTATCCTGGGCGGAAAAACCCCGCGAAGATCCGCTCGACCTCCGGATGGTACCGCCCCCGGGCCGAATAGACGATCAGGGGGGGCAGGATGGCCGGCTCCGGCGTCTTTCGCCGGCTTCCCGTCACCAGCACGCGGTTCGCAGGCTTACCAGCGTACGGGTGCACGAACTGGACGGTCTCCGGCCGCAGGCCCGAGGCGAACCCCAGGGAAAAAATCTCCGGGAGACGGTGCGAGGGAGAGACGAGGGCGAACCTTCCCCGCGGGGAGAGGTACCTTCCCGCCGCGGCGTAAACGTCCGCCATCGTGCAGGCCACCTCGTGGCGGGCGATTTCCTTCCGGGGGTCCGGGTTCCTCCTCCCCTCGCCGATTTTCCGGTACGGGGGGTTGGAGACCACGAGGTCGAACGACCGGGGGGCAAGCGCGGGAATGTCGTCCCGGAAATCGCCCAGGACGGCGGAGAGACGGCCCCCGAATCCGTTCTCCTCGATATTCCGGCAGGCGAACTCCCACAACGCGGGCTGGATCTCGACCCCCACGCCTTGCCGCAATCTCCTGCACCTGGCGGCGAGGAGAAGGAGGACGACGCCCGATCCGGTGCCCAGGTCGAGGGCCGACCCGCCGCAGTCCCGCGCGGCGAAATCGGCGAGCAGGACGGAATCGATGGAGAACCGATACCCTTTCTCCGGCTGGTGGATCCGGATGGAGGGGATCGTGCCTTCCCTATCCCGGCAGCGATTCATCTCCCCGAACGGAAAAGATCAAGAGACCCGTCAGGATCTTCGGATAGAAGAAGGTGGCCTTCTGGGGGAGAACGTGGCCGGAGAGGGAGACGTCCCGGAACTCGCCCATCGTGACGGGATTGAGGAAAAACGCCGCCTGGAGCTCGCCTCGTTCCAGGTCGGATACGGCTTTGCCGGCCTCCTTGTAATAACGGACGAACTGTCCCGCCGTGACCGCTTCCGGGGTGATCCCGAGACTCTGCTCGAGGAGAAAGCCGTGCAGGAGCACCACATCGAGGGTGCGAAGTTCGGGGGGGAACCGGGACAGGTTCTTCTCGCCGAAGCGCGCCGCGTCGGGGAACGAAACGATGTGGAACCTCCCGCCTCCGGCGCTCCAGGCGATCGCTTTCCCTTTCCTCCCCGCCTCCCCGATCGCCCTCAATGCGTCCTCGGGCGTGCCCGGACGGGTCTCCACCGCAAGATGGGATCTCACCCGGGAGACGAAATCCTCCTCCGAGAACCCCGGCACCGAGTGGATCCCTCTGTGGGTGGGAAGGATCACGATCCCCTCGTCGTCCATGTTGCACAGGAACATGAGGACGTGCTCGTATGCAGCGTCCTCCCGCGCGCCGTGCCTCCTCCTCCTCTCGTCCCGGAAGGCGAGCGCCGTCTCGTACCGGTGATGCCCGTCGGCGATGAACACGCTCTTGTCCGACATCTTCTCCGTGGCGGCCGCAAGGGACGCGGGGTCGGTGACCCTCCACATCCGGTGCTTCACGCCGAGGTCGTCGGTGACCGAGAAATCCGGCCGTCCCGGCATCTTTTCCCGCAGCGCCTTGGCCGCCTCGTCCCGCGGATCGGAATAGAGCCCGAAGATGGGGCTCGTGTTCGCCTCCGTCGCGTGCATGAGGGAAAGCCTGTCCTCCTTCGGCCGGGAATGGGTCTTCTCGTGGGGGAGCACCACCCCCTCCCCGAAGGCGGACAGCCGAAGGGCCCCGAGGAATCCTTTCCGGACGAACACACCCCGGCCGGAAAGGGAAAACTCCTGCTCGTAATAGTACAGGGAGGGGGACGTGTCCCGGACGAGCGTCCCCTCGGAGAGCCACTGCCGGTAGGAGGCCGCCCCCCGGGTGTACTTGTTGACACCCGGGCCGTCGCCTTCCGCATCGAGGCCGAAGTCGATCCAGACGATGTTGCGGGGATGGCGCCGGTGGAGGGCTTTCTGCTCCTCCGGGGAGATCACGTCGTACGGCTGGGATACGACCAGCGACAGGTCGGGAACCCGCGACAGATCGTAATGGATCCCTCGAAACGGAGACACGATGGCCATCTTCCTACCCCTTCCCAAGAAAATCGGTAATGGTCCGGAAGGGGATCACCCCCTCCCGCAGGAGGAGAACGTCGTCCTCCTCGACGAGCACTACGGTCGAGCCGTGCGGAAGGAGGGGGATTTCCTCCCCCCCGGATGCCGGCGATGGTCCGTCCCACAGGATCCAGTCCACATCGCCCGTGAATTCATTCACGATCTCCTCGGCCGTTCTCCAGAGGCCGGGATTTCCCGAGCGGTTGGCCGATGTCCCCGTGATCGCCCCCCCGGCCGCCTTGGCCAGCGTCCGGGCGACCGGGTGGTCGGGGACCCGCAGACCCACCGTCCCCGTTCCCCCGGTGACGGCCTCCGTTAGGCCAGGCGCCGCGGGGAGCACGATGGTCAGCGCCCCCGGCCAGAACTTCTCCATCAGGCGGGTCGCCCCCCGGGGGATGCTCCGGGCAAGGGAAAACGTCCTCGCGGGTTCGTCGAGCAAGAGAGGGATCGGCTTCCCCCCCTCCCGTCCCTTCGCGGAGAGAAGACGCCCGATCGCCTTCTGCGAGGTGGGGGCCACCCCGAGCCCGTAGAGCGTGTCCGTCGGATAGATCACCATCCCCCCCCCACGCAGCGATTTGATCACCGCCGCAGGCAGGAAGGAGACGCTTCTCGCGTCCAGGCGGACCAGGCGGGTCATCCCGCGCCATCCCCGTCCAGCACGATGAGGTCCCCCTCGGGCCGCCCGAGAACCCGGGAGACGACGGGGCACTTGCACCGGAACAGGAAGAAGGCGTTGCGGACGCGCCCGAAAAGGGTTTCGAAATTCGCCTGCCCCTTCGATAGGATCAGATCGGAAAGCATGATCCTGTCCCGGAACTCCCGCGAGCAGAGCCCGAGGTCGGTACCCACCCCCCGGTTCCCGTTCGAGACGATCTCTCCGTAGGCGGACAAACCGATGCGAAGGGCCTCCGACTCGGTCAGGTCGTCGATGACGGCCCCCCCCTTCACGCCGAGCCACACCGTCCTCCCCTCTTGCGCGAGGCGGGAGAGGAGCGGGACGTCGAAGGCCGCTTCCCCCGCATTGTCCAGCAGAACCCCGATCGTCCGGGCGCCAAGGATCGCCTCCCGGAGCCTGTCCGGGATGATCCGGGATCCGTTCTCCGCCGCGAGCCGCCCCAGCTCCCCCTCCATCGACTCCCGCTCGATGATCCCGGAATCCATGATGTTCCCGAACGCCGCCAGCCAGACGGCCGCCGCCATCGGATCCGCGGAGGCCGCGACGAGCGACTCCGCCTTCGAAGCCACTTCGGCGAACCGGCGAAACTCCCGTTCCTTCACGCCCTGGAAGGGGTCGTCGACCCCAAGCTCGCGCCGGACGGTCTCATGCAGGCGGCTGGCGATCTTCGCCGGGATCTCTTCTTCCGAACGGTCGGCGAGAATGGCCGCCACGCGGGCGGCCAGGGCCTTTCGCGCCGTTTCGGAAGCCCCGTGCGCGCGGGCCGCGAGATCCGCCTGCCGGAAGAAACAGGGGTAGCACTCCGGGGAGAGGGTGATCATCGGACCTCTTCGGCCGAGGCGGCGACCTCCTCGGCCATCCGGCGTCTGTGCGCCCCGATCTTCTCCCGGAGATCGGGGGAAGACAAGGCGAGGATCTGCGCGGCGAGGTGTCCGGCGTTCCGGGCCCCCGCTTTTCCGATCGCCATGGTCGCCACGGGAACCCCCGCCGGCATCTGGGCCGTCGCGAGAAGGGAATCGAACCCGAAAAGCGGCGAACCCGCCAGCGGCACGCCGATCACGGGGAGGACCGTCTCCGCGGCAACGAAGCCCGCGAGGTGCGCGGCGGCGCCGGCGCCGGCGATGATGACCGACACCCCTTCTTTCTCGGCCCGGCTCACGATCTCCCGGGTGCGTCCGGGGGAGCGGTGCGCCGATGCCACGGTCAGGGTGTAGGGAATCCCGAACTCGGACAGGACCCGGGCGGCTTCCCCCATCTCCTCCGCATCTGACTTGCTCCCCATGAGGATCAGGACTTTTCCCGCCATCGCCTATGCCCTTTCCCGCAGAAGCGCCCGTTTCCCGATATCGGTGCGGTAGTACGCTCCCTCCCAGTGAATGGTACCGGCCGCGCGATACCCCCGCTCGATCGCCTTCCGGATATCGTCGTCCACCGCGGTGACTCCGAGCACCCTTCCTCCGTTGTTGACCAGCTTCCCGTCCCGTATCGCCGTTCCCGCGTGGAAGACCTGGACGCCGCCCCCTCGTTCCGCCTCCTCGATGCCCGAGATCGGAAACCCCTTCCGGTAGGAACCGGGATATCCGCCCGAGGCCATCACGATGCAGACGGTCGGCCTCGGGTCGATCTCCATGACCGCATCGGTCAGCTTCCCCTGGGCGCACTGGACCAGGAGCGGCACGAGGTCGCTCGACAGACGCATGAACAGCGGCTGCGCCTCGGGGTCCCCGAAGCGCACGTTGAACTCGAGGACCTTCGGCACCCCCCGCTCGATCATCAGGCCGCCGTAGAGGATCCCCCGAAACGGCATCCCCTCGGCGCGCATCCCGGCCAGAAGCGGCTCGAAGATCTCCCCAAGGACTTTCCTCTCGACCTCGGGGGTCAGGACCGGCGCGGGGGAGTACGCTCCCATTCCGCCGGTGTTCGGCCCCGTGTCGCCGTCTCCGATCCGCTTATGGTCCTGGGAGGACGGCAGGGGGACGATCTTCTCCCCGTCGGTGAACACGATGTAGGACGCCTCCTCCCCCGTGAGGCACTCCTCGACGACCACCCGTTCCCCCGCGGCGCCGAATACCCGTTTCTCCATCACGTCGCGGAGGAAACCGACCGCCTCCTCGTACGTCCCCGCCACCGCCACCCCTTTCCCCGCCGCAAGACCGTCGGCCTTGATCACGACCGGCAATCGATGCGTGAGGACGTGCTGCTCCGCGTCGTCGTAGGAGTCGAACACCCGGAAATCCCCCGTGGGGATTCCGTATTTTGCCAGGATGTTCTTCGTGAACACCTTGGAGCTTTCGAGCTGCGCGGCGGCCCGGCTCGGCCCGCAGACCAGCAGCCCGTGCTTCTCCAGATCGTCGGTGAGGCCGGCTGCCAGGGGCGCCTCGGGCCCAACGACCGTCAGGTCCACCCGCTCCTTCACGGCGAAATCGACGATCCGGCCGGTCTCCTCCACCGGCACGGGGACGAGCTCCGCGTTCTTCGCCATCCCCGGGTTCCCCGGCGCGGCGAAAATCTTGCCCACCAGCGGACTCTGCGCGATCTTCCAGACGAGGGCGTGCTCGCGGCCCCCGCTTCCCACGACCAGAATCTTCATGCCCACCTGTCTTCTTCTCCCGGGCCGGCCGGATCAGTGACGGAAGTGACGAATCCCCGTGAACACCATCGCCATCCCGTGCTCGTCGGCCGCCGCGATCACCTCCGCGTCCCGCACCGACCCCCCCGGCTGAATGGCGGCGGTCGCCCCCGCCGCGGCCGCGGTATCGAGGCCGTCCCGGAAGGGGAAGAAGGCATCCGAGGCCACCACCGTCCCGGTTGTCGGGCGCTGAGCCTTCATCACGGCGATCTTGGCGGAGTCGACGCGGCTCATCTGCCCCGCCCCCACGCCGACCGTGCGGTCCTTGAGCGTAAAAACAATGGCGTTCGACTTGACGTGCTTGCACACTTTCCAGGCGAAGAGGAGGGCCTCGAGTTCCTCCTCCGTGGGGGCCCGTTTCGTCACCACCTTGAGGGACGCGGGGGACACGACGTGCCGGTCCCTCCCCTGGAAAAGGAGCCCCCCGCTCACCTTCTTCATCTCGTACCCGGGATGCCCGCTCCCCCGGAAGACCCCGCCCGTCTCGAGGAGACGGAGGTTGGCCTTCGCGGAGAGGATCTTGCGGGCCTCCTTGTCGTACGACGGGGCGATAACGGCCTCGAAGAAGGTCGACGCGACTTCCCTCGCCGTCTCGGCGTTCACCGTGCGGTTCAATCCGATGACCCCCCCGTAGGCCGAGACCGGGTCGCACTCCCTCGCCTTCTTGAAGGCGTCCACCAGCCGCCGCCGGGAGAGCCCCACGCCGGAGGGGTTCGTGTGCTTGATGATCGCCGCGGCGGGCTCCGGAAACTCCAGGGCGAGCTGGAGCGCCGCGTCGAGGTCCGCGATGTTGTTGTAGGAGAGCTCCTTCCCCTGGAGCTGCCTCGCCCCGCCGAGAGTGGGCTCGGCGGGGAGGCGGGAATCGGCGTAGAAGGCCGCGCTCTGGTGCGGGTTCTCTCCGTACCGGAGCGACTGGACCTTGCGCCACTGGCCGGTGAACGTCACCGGGTACTCGCCCCCTCCGTCCGCCACGCGCCCGAGGTAGTTGGAGACGGTGGCGTCGTACCGCGCCGTCAGGACGAAGGCCTTCCGGCCCAGGTCCGCGTGGGTGACGGGATCGAGATTGCCGTTCCCCTTCTTGAGCTTCCCGAGGATGTCGGGGTAGTCCGACGGGTCGGTGACCACCGCCACGTCCTGGAAGTTCTTGGCCGCGGAGCGCAGCATCGCCGGGCCGCCGATATCGATGTTCTCGATCGCCTCCTCGAGCGTGCAGTCCGGCTTCTCGATCTTCGCCTCGAACGGGTAGAGGTTGACCACCACCAGGTCGAACGGAACGATGCCGTGGGACGCGATCGTTTTCATGTGGGAGGCGTTCTTCCGGACCGCCAGGAGTCCGCCGTGAATCTTCGGGTTGAGCGTCTTCACCCGGCCGTCGAGCATCTCCGGGAAGCCGGTGTATTCCTCGATCAGCCGCACCGGGACCTTCTTCCCCCGGAGCAGCCCGGCCGTCCCTCCCGAGGCGAACAACTCCACTCCGAGGCGGGACAATCCTTTCGCGAAATCCACAACCCCCGATTTGTCGGAAACACTCAGGATCGCCCTGCGGATTCTCGCCATGGACCTTCGCCCTTCCTCTTTCCCATGAAATGTGCGGCTGGCTACGGCCTGATCGGCACGGCTCCCAATACGGTCTTCAGGTCCTCGTCCTCGAACTTGATCCCGAACCCGAAGAAGAGAGTGCGGAGATTCTTCTCGTCGTTGAGGACATCGTCCACGCCGCCCGTGATATAAAGGTTTTTCACGATATCATAGTTGCCGAACACCTTCAAACGCGGCGGCTGGTCCTTCCGGGCGAAGTCGAAGGCGTCCACGCCGATGCTCAAACGGTCTTTCATCAGATGGTAGTCGAGCCCCACCCCCCCCGTCGACTCCAGGACGCCGCCCCGGATCGTGAGTGCGGAGAACCGTTTGGCCACGATCGCCGTGAACTTCAGGTCGTTGGAGTACGACTCCTGCTGGGTGCGCACCGTCCCCCCGGGCGTGGTCGTGGTCGTGGTTTCGCTGGAGTCGAATTTCCCCCTCGGGTCGTCCACGATCCCGATGAGGTAATACTTGTCGGCCGTGGGCTGCAGGCGCAGGTTTGCGTAATGCTTGAACTCCGACGGCTCGGTCTGGTACTCGAGGTGGTAGTCCAGGAAGGCCTTGAGCGACTCCGTCTTGCGGACGTAGCGGTTGATTCCCTCCAGCGTGTCGTTGAGCGTGGTGACGGTCGTGTTGTCGGACACCAGCTTCCCGAGCGTCCCCTCGCCCCGCTCGATCTTGGCCAGCACCTTGCCCGCCGAGTCGAGGGTGTTGTCGAGTTTCGCCGAGGCGTTCTTCAAGTTCTCGATGCTCTCGCGGAAATTCTCCCGGTTCTCCCCCACGACGCCGCTCACCCGTTCGCTCATCTCCTCGAGCTTTTTGGCCAGACCGGGCCCCTCGGTCTTCAGCGTATTGGAAAAGGCACGCAGGTTGGCGATCGTCGCGCGGAGGTCCTCCTTGTTGGTGGAGGAGAAATCCGTCAGGTCGGCGGACAACGTATCCACGTTGGCCAGGATCCGGTTCAGCCGCTCCTCGTTCCCCGCCACCACCGTATTCAGGACCTCGGTCGTCCTCTGCACGTTCCGGATGATGTCGGAGACCGCCTTTCTCCCCTCCTCCGTCCCCAGGGTCTGGGAGAGGGTCTGCGTGAAGCTTCTCAGGTCCTCCGAAATCTCGGACACCTTGCGGATGATCTCGTCGAGGTTGGCGGGAGGGAGGGTGTTCGCTATCTTGCCCTTCGGGGGGAGCATCCGGGAGGTGTCCTTCCCCGGGAGGATCTCCACGTACTTCTCCCCGAGGAGCCCCTGGGTCTGGATGGACGCCACCGAGTCGACCGGGATCTGCACTCCCGGATCGATCCGGAGCACCAGGCGGGCATTGTTCCCGACGAGCTGGATCCCCTCGACCTTCCCGATCGGAACGCCCGCCATCTTCACGTTCGACTTCGGCTCGAGCCCGGCCGCCGTCTCGAAGTCGACGGTCAGGTTGTACCCTTTCCCCGCTATTCCCCCCAACTTGCTGATGCGGAACGTGAAATAGGTGAGGACCATGATCCCCAGCAGCACGAAGATCCCCACTTTCGCCTCTTTCGACATCAACGCCCTCCCTGCATCCCGGTTTCGCCCGAGCGCCGGACAAAGCGGACGAACTCCTCGTGCTCCGCGGTAATCGGCCCCACCGCCCGTCCCTCGACGAACTGGGAGACGACGGGGTTCCGCGTATTCCGGATCTCCTCCGGCGTGCCCACCTCGACGATCTTTCCTTTATACAACATGGCGATGTGGTCCGCGATCTTGTAGGCGGAGGCCATGTCGTGCGTGATCGAGATCGAGGTCACCCCGAGCAACTCCCGCAGGGAGATGATCAGGTCGTTGATCACGTCGGCCATGATCGGGTCAAGCCCCGTGGTCGGCTCATCGTAGAGGAGGATCTCCGGCTCGGAGGCGATCGCCCGCGCCAGGCCGACCCGCTTCTTCATTCCCCCCGAGAGCTCCGCCGGCATCAGGTGCTGGATGTCCCGCAGCCCCACCATGGAGAGCTTCTCCTCCACCACTTCGCGGATCTGGTGTTCCGGGTAGAGGCGGAGCCTGCGAAGCGCGAACGCCACGTTCTCCCCGACGTTCATGGAATCGAACAGGGCGGCCCCCTGGAACAGCATGCCGAACTTCCGCCGGACGCGGACGAGCTCGCGCTCGTCCATCTTCGTCACGTCCTCCCCGCCGATCAGGATCTCTCCCGCGTCCGCGCGGAGAAGCCCCACCACGCACTTGATGAGCACCGACTTCCCCGTCCCGCTCCCCCCGATGACGACGGTGTTCTTCCCCCGGGGGACGGTCAGATCCAGCCCGTCCAGGACGACCTTCCTCCCGAATCGTTTCTCGAGCCCCCGGATTTCGATCATCGATCGTTCCCGCTTCCCCCGTCGCCGCCTGCCGCCCGCCCGTACCGCGGAGCCCCGTCAGAACATATACACCGTCATGAAGTAATCGGACACGAGCACCGTCATGGACGAAGCCACCACCGCCCTCGTCGTGGCGCGCCCCACCCCTTCCGCTCCTCCCTCGGCGATGAAACCGTTATAGCAGGAGATGAGCGCGATGAGGAACCCGAAGACGGCGGATTTCACCAGCCCCGTGTAGATATCCCGGAACTCGAGATACTGGTACGTCTTGTCCACGTAGACGTAGGGGTTGGCGCCCAACAGGTAGACGGATACGAAATACCCCCCCAGGATGCCGACCAGGTCCGCGAAGACGACCAGGACCGGGAGGACGAGCGTTGCGGCCACGACCCGCGGGACGACGAGATATTTGATCGGGTTCGTCGCCAGGGTCACCAGCGCGTCGATCTGCTCCGTGACCTTCATCGTCCCCAGTTCAGCCGCCATCGACGCCCCCACGCGTCCCGAGACCATGAGCCCGGCGAACACCGGCCCCAGCTCCCGCGTGATCGAGAGCGCGACCACCGTTCCGACGAAGCTCGTCGCCTGGAACCGCTGGAACCCCGACCAGCTCTGCAGAGCGAGGACCATCCCCGTGAAGGTCGCCGTGACCAGAACCACCGGCAGGGAATTGACCCCCACCTCCTCCATCTGCTTCACGATGTTCCGGATTTCCGACGGCGGCCGGAACACCCAGGTGACGCACTGCAGAAGGAAGGCGAAGATGTTCCCCAGGTACTCGATCAGCCGGAACACCCGGGTTCCTAGGGTTTCCAGGAGGGCGGCGACGCCGTTTTTTTTCGCGCTGTCAGGCAACGACACGCCTCGGGATGCGCTTTCCGACCTGCGTGAGAAGTTCATAGGGGATCGTGCCCGCGAGGCGGGCGAGGTCGTCCGCGGTTTCCCCCCCCTTCCCCATGACGACGACCTCCGACCCGACCGACACCCCGGGAACGCCGGTGACGTCCAGCATCGTGTTATCCATGCAGACCCTGCCGGCCACCGGCACCCGGTGACCGTTCACCCACATCGACGCGGCGTTCGAGAAGGCGCGGCGGTAGCCGTCGGCGTATCCCAGCGGAACCGCTGCGATCCTCCGCTTCCCCGCACAGGTGAATTGGCGCCCGTAGCTGACCGGATGCCCGTCGGGAAGCTCCTTGAGCGAGACGATCCTGGTGACCAGACGCATCACCGGCGCAAGTCCCAGTTCGGCCCCGACCCCCTCCGCCGGCAGGGAACCGTAGAGGGTGATCCCCGGGCGCACCATGTCGAAGACGTGCTCCCGGTACAAGAGGATGCCCGCGCTGTTCAGCGCATGGGCGCGCACCCCCTCGCCGAACGCCTTCCGGACCGCAGGGACCGCCTCGCCGAACGCGGAAAGCTGCATCCGGGTGTACTCCCTGTCCGCCTCTAAGCTTCCGTCGGCCGAGGAGAGGTGGGTCATGACGCCCTCGACGCGCAGGGTTTTCCCGGAGCCGATCGCCTCGATCGCCGACTTCGTAAACTGGCGAAGAAGCCCGAGACGCCCCATCCCCGTGTCGATCTTGATATGGACAGGAAAGGGCCTCCCGTTCTTTTCGCCCACCCGCGAGAGGTAGGGGATCTGCCCCAGATCGAACAGCGCGGCGGATAGATCGTTGGCGTGGGCCTCCCCTGCCTGCGGCTCGTCCACGCCCCCCAGCACCACCACCGGCTCCGTGATCCCCGACCGGCGCAGCTCCACCCCCTCCTCCACCGTCGCCACCCCGAAGATGCGCACGCCCTCTTCCCGCAGCGTCCTGGCGACGGGGACCGCCCCGTGCCCGTAGGCATCCGCCTTGACGACCCCGAAGATCGAGGCCGAAGGAGGAAGAAGGGATCGGATCGTCCTGAAATTGTGCCGCAGGGCAGGGAGGTGGATTTCGGCCACGGTGGGTCTTGCCAAACGGATACTCCTTGCTACCGGGATCGGCTCGATCGTTTTTTGGAAAGTCTACTTGAACCCCACCATCAAGTAAAGGCGGGCAGACGCCGCGCCGGACCGCCGGCCTCGCGCTGGCCTCGCGCTTGACATCGAAAGCGGAGGGTGGGTATCATGACCGTAAAGCCGCCAGGGGTGCTTTTCGCTGAGAGCCCGCGTACGATGCGGGCAACCCGTCGAACCTGATCCGGATAATACCGGCGCAGGGAGCGTGGTGCTCTTCGAACCGTGCCTTTTTTGGGGCGCGGTTTTTCATTTTCAGGGGGAAACACCGATGTTGACGCAGAACATGGCCAACCGCCTCGACCTCCTCCCCGTCGCGCCGGAGGAGATCGCCCGGCTTCTCGCCGACGCCGCCCCCTTCCGGCGCCGCGAGGCGTTTTCCCTGCTCGCTTCGCTGTCCCCGAGGCGCAGGCTCTCCCTCCCGGAAGCCGCCCGTCTGCTGGCCACCCCGGACCCGATGGTGTGGGAAACGGCCGCGACAAGGGCCCGGGCCGTTCGCGAAGAGGTCTTCGGACGGCGGATCGTTCTGTTCGCCCCCCTGTACCTTTCCAACGAGTGCGGAAACAACTGCCTCTACTGCGGGTTTCGCAGGGACAACCGGGAGGCAAGGAGGATCACCCTGTCCCCCGGGCAGGCGGTCCGGGAGGCCCGGTTCCTCGAGAAAAAGGGGTTCCACCGCCTCCTGCTGGTCAGCGGGGAACACCGGGGAAAGACCGACGCGGGGTACCTCGCGGACGTCCTGCGGGCGATCTACCGCGAAACGGGGATGCGCATCCTGCACGTGAACGCCGCGCCGATGTCCGTGGAGGAGTTGCGGCTCCTCAAGGAGGCCGGCGCCGGGGTGTACCAGGTGTTCCAGGAGACGTACCACCCGGAAACGTACGGGACGATGCACCCTTCCGGCCCGAAAGCGGACTTCGCCTGGCGCCTCACGTGCATGGACCGTGCGATGAGGGCGGGATTCCGGGATGTGGGGATCGGCGCCCTCCTCGGGCTGTACGACTACCGGTTCGAGGTCCTCTCCGTCATCCGGCACGCGGAAAGCCTGCGGGACACGCACGGGACGTTCCCGCACACGATCTCGGTGCCCCGGTTCAAGAGGGCGTTCGGCTCCCCCCTTCACGAGGCTCCCCGGCCGGTCTCCGACCGGGAGTTCGAAAAGATCGTGATCGTCTACCGCCTCTGCGTCCCCACGGCGGGCGTCGTCGTGTCCACGCGGGAACCGGCGTCGCTGCGCGAGAGGGTGCTGGACGTCGGGGCGTCGCAGATCAGCGCCGGCTCGAAGACCGACCCCGGCGGGTATACGGAAGAAGTGCGGCACGCCGACTCGGAACAGTTCGAGCTGGACGACACGCGGCCGGTCGAGGAGATCGTCCGGATGATCCTCGGGCGCGGATACCTCCCCTCCCTGTGCACCAGCTGCTACCGCCGCGACCGCACGGGCGAAACCTTCACGGAGATGGCGGCCGACGGCCGCATCCGGGGCTTTTGTCTTCCCAACGCGCTCCTGACGCTGGCCGAGTACGCGGTCTCCGCGGGGGACCCCCGCCTGCGGGAGGAGTGTCTCGCCGCCGTCCGCGCAGGGAGCAGGGAGATGGAAGGGTCGCCTCTTTCGGGGGAGTTTCATCGGAAGCTGGAACGGGTGATCGCGGGAGAGAAAGACCTGTTCTTCTGATGCGGCGGAGGATCGCGTGGAGATCTCGGTGAACGGGGAAAGACGGCAGGTCGGAGAGGGGATGACGGTCCTTCTTCTCCTGCGGGCCCTCTCCTTGCCGGAGACGCGCGTGGCGGTGGAGCGGAACCGGTCCCTCGTCCGGAAGGCGGAGTTCGCCGACACGGTCCTTGGCGACGGGGACCGGATCGAGATCGTGACATTCGTGGGAGGAGGATAGAGGATGGACACTTCCTTTGCCCTGGGAGGAAAAACGTTTCGTTCGCGGCTTCTGGTGGGCACCGGGAAGTACCCGGATTACCCGACCATGGTACGGGCCCTGGAGGCCTCCGGGGCCGAGATCGTGACGGTGGCGATCCGGAGGGTGAACCTGGACCGGAGCAAGGAGTCCCTCCTGGATTACGTCGATCCCAAGAGGTACACGCTCCTTCCCAACACGGCCGCCTGCTACACGGTGGACGACGCGGTGCGCACCTGTTTCCTCGCCCGGGAGGCGGGGATGTCGAACATGGTGAAGCTCGAGGTGATCGGGGACGAGAAGACCCTGTTCCCCGACACGGAGGGGCTCCTCCAGGCGGCGAAGCAGCTGGTGAAGGAGGGGTTCATCGTCCTGCCGTACACCAACGACGACCCGGTCATGGCGAAAAAGCTCGAGGACGCGGGATGCGCCGCCGTGATGCCCCTGGCGGCGCCGATCGGATCGGGCCTCGGAATCCGCAACCCGTTCAACATCAAGATCATCCTGGAGACCGTGAAGGTCCCGGTGATCGTCGATGCGGGGGTGGGGACGGCGTCCGACGCGGCGGTGGCGATGGAGCTCGGATGCGACGGCGTCCTGATGAACACGGGGATCGCGGGGGCGAAGGATCCGGTGCTGATGGCCGAGGCGATGCGGGAGGCGATCTCGGCGGGACGCAAGGCGTTTCTCGCCGGCAGGATCGCGAAAAAGCTGTACGCCACGGCATCCTCGCCGCTCGACGGAACGTTTTTTTAGGGAAGACGCCTGTGCGGGTCGACTTCCGCGTCTACCTCATCACGGACCGCAGGCAGGCGCCGGGGGGGGACATCGTCCGGGCCGTCGCCGGGGCCCTGGAGGGCGGGATTCGCGCCGTGCAGCTCCGGGAAAAGGACCTCCCGGGGAAGGAGCTCTACCGGCTCGCCGCCCGGATCCGGGAGCTTACGGCAAGGTACGGGGCGCGCCTGTTCGTGAACGACCGCGTCGACGTGGCGTTGGCGGTCGGGGCCGACGGCGTTCACCTCGGGGGATCCTCGATGCCCGCGTCGGTCGCGAGAAGGCTGCTCGGAAAGGAGTCGCTCATCGGCTGCTCCACGCACAACACGCGCGAACTGCGGGAGGCGGCTGCCCAGGGGGCGGACTTCGCGACGTTCGGCCCGGTCTACCCCACCCCGTCGAAGGCCGCGTACGGGCCGCCGGTCGGGGTTTCCGCCCTCGCAGCGGCGCGCCGGGAGACGACCCTCCCCCTGTTCGCCCTGGGGGGAATCGGGGCGGGAAACGCCCGGGAAGTGATCGAGGCGGGCGCGTTCGGGATCGCGCTGATCTCCTACGTTTTGGCCGCCGCGGACCCCCGCGAAGCCGCCGGAAACCTGTTGGCCTGTTTCACCAATGTCCGCGCCGCCGCACAGGCGGGCGACGAGACGGCAAAGGAAGGTGGGTCATGACGCTGCTGCATCACGCAAGGAACGGCGCGCTGGCGCCGCAGGTCGCGCTCGCGGCCGCAGAGGAAGGAATCCCGCCGGAGAAGCTCCGGGCACTCATCGCCGCGGGGAAGGCGGTCATCCCCCGGAATATAAAACGCAAGGATATCCGCCCCATCGCCATCGGGGAGGGGCTGCGAGTCAAGGTGAACGCCAACGTGGGCTCCTCGCGGGACCGGGCGGACGTGTCGCTGGAGCTCGAGAAGATGCGGGTCGCGGTGGCGGCCGGCGCCGACGCGGTGATGGACCTGTCCACCGGGGGCCCGATCGACGACATCCGCAGGGCGATCCTCGCGGAATGCCCGGTCCCCGTCGGGACCGTCCCCCTCTACCAGGCGGCCGCCGACGCCGTCGGCAAAGGAAAGTCCTGGGTGGAGCTTTCTTCCGACGACTTCTTCGACGGGATCGTGAAGCAGGCCGAAGACGGGGTCGATTTCATGACGGTCCACTGCGGGGTGACGAGAGAGGCCCTCACGCGCCTGATCCGGGAAGGCCGCCG
>DATEXR010000171.1 GCA_035256765.1 Candidatus Deferrimicrobiaceae bacterium
TCGCACCGAGAGCGTCGATGCGCCGCGCCAGCGAGGCGCGCGACTGAGGCATACCGTTGAGTATGGTGAAGAAGCGCAACGAAGCGGGAGCGGATGCAGCGGCGCTCGAATGCAACCGTATTTGTGAAATGGAGCACTAAGCCCCGGAAGAGGCGCCCCGCTTGTGTTCTCCCCCCTGAAGTGTATCCTGCATACAGATAAGGGAAGCCGTGCGGACCCTTTCGGAGTGATGCCGCGGAATGCACCCAGAACAGACACCCCCTCCGGACGAAACCGCCTTCGCGCCCTCCCCGGGCGGAACCGACCCCCCTGTTGCGACGACGCCGCGGATGCAGACCGGCCGGGCCGTTCCCGAAGGCGTGCGGTGGTACAAGAGCATCAAATCCAAGATCATTCTGTGCGTGGCCATCACCACCCTGGCGGCCAACGGATTCTTCACGTTCCTGTATCTGGACGTCCAGGCCAGGCACCTCGACGAAACGATCCTCAACAACGCCACTCAACTGAGCGAGACGATCCGGAAGTCGATCCAGTACGACATGCTCGGGAACCGCAAGGAGAATGCGTACCGGATCATGGAGACCATCGCGGAGCAGGAAGGGATCGAGAAAGTCCGGATCTACGGGAGCGAAGGCACGATTCTCTTTTCGACCGACAAGGGCGAGCGGGGAACCATGGTGGACAAGAAGGCGGAGGCCTGCTACGCATGCCACGCGAAGGACACCCCCATCGAGAAGCTCGAGACTCCGTCGAGAAACCGGATCTTTTCTTCCGGAAAGGGAACCCGGATCCTCGGCATGATCAACCCGATGTACAACGACCGCAATTGCTCCTCCGCGGAATGCCATGCGCACCCGGAATCCCAGAAAGTTCTCGGCGTGATCGACATCACGATGTCGCTGGCCGGGGTGGACGCCGAGATGCACTCCGCCCGCCAGCAGATCATCGCGTTCAACCTCTTGTCGATCCTCTCGATCTCGATCATCGCCGTGTTCTCCCTCCTGGTCTTCGTGGGAAAACCGGTGAAGCAACTCGTCTTCGGGACCGACCGGGTGGCCCGGGGGGATCTGACCCACGTCATCCCCATCGACTCGGACGACGAGATGGGACACCTCGCGCGTTCGTTCAACCAGATGACGGCGAGCCTGCAACGGGCGAACAACGAGATCCATGAATGGATCCGGACCCTGGAGCAGAAGGTCGAGAAGCGGACGCAGGAGCTCAAGGACGCCCAGTTCCAGCTGTTGCATACGGAGAAACTGGCCGCGGTGGGAAGGATCGCGGCGACGGTGGCCCACGAGATCAACAACCCGCTGACCGGAGTCTTCACCTACATCAAGCTCATGGAGAGGAGGATCGAGGAGGGGAAAAACGGGGCTCACGACATGGAGAAATTCCGGGAGTACCTCTCCACGATGAGCCGGGAGGTCCAGAGGACGAGCGCGATCGTCCAGAACCTGCTCGACTTCACCCGCCCGAAGGATCTGAGCAGGAAGATGGTCAACCTCAACTCTCTCGTCGAGGAATCGATCAATATCGTCAAGAACAAGCTGGCCATCTCCAACATCACGCTCGAGAAAAAGATGGAGCCCCTGCCGGACATCCCGGCGGATGCCGCGCAGATGAAGCAGGTGTTCATCAACCTCATCATCAACGCCTGCGAGGCCATGGAGGGAGGAGGGGCCCTCACCATCACGTCCCGGCACGACAGGGAGAAGAACACGGTGACGGTCGTATTCGCCGACACCGGCCCCGGCATCTCCGACGAGGAGTTGCCCCGGGTGTTCGACCCGTTCTACACCACCAAGGAGAAAGGGACGGGCCTGGGGCTCTCCGTCGTCTACGGGATCGTCACGCGGCACAACGGAAGGATCGAGGTCAAGAGCAAACCGGGGAGCGGGACGCAGATGGTCATCATCCTCCCGACGAGCTGACAAGGAAACGGGGAAATCGACGAAGCGATATACATACGGCCGGTGGGGGTGGTCTCCGACATCATGCTCCGGAGGCTGCAGGCCCATTTGCGGGATTACCTCTCGGTCCCGGTGAGATTCATGAAGACGATGCTCGTGCCGGAAGGGAGCTATGAGCGAAGCAGGAACCAGTACAACTCCACCCGGATCCTGAGGGAGATCCTCCAGGAAACCCCTCCCGACGCGATCAAGGTCTTGGGGATCATCGACAGGGACCTGTGCATCCCGATTTTGACCTTCGTCTTCGGCGAGGCCCAACTGGGGGGGGTGGCGTCGATCGTCGCGATGGCGAGGCTCAGGCAGGAGTTCTACGGGCTCGCCTCCGACGACGGGATCCTGGTCGAGCGCCTGTGCAAGGAGGCCCTCCACGAACTGGGCCACAATTTCGGGCTCATCCACTGCAACGACCGGGAGTGCATCATGTATCTCTCCAACACCGTGCGGGACGTCGACCGGAAAGGAATCACCTATTGCGGAAGCTGCGACTCCGCCCTGTATGGGAAAACCGAAACCTGGAGGGTGCAACCATGGAATCGAAGGTAAACATCCTGATCGTCGACGACGAGGAGATCGTCCGGGAATCGCTGGCCAGCTGGCTCGAGGAGGACGGATACGAGGTGGCCGCCGCCGAGAACGGACCCCGGGCGCTGGAGCGTCTTCCCGAAAAGGACTGGAACCTGGCCATGGTCGACCTGAAAATGCCCGGCATGGACGGGATCCAGCTGATGGACGAGATCCGGAAAATCAAACCCGAAACGATCGTGATCATCATGACCGCCTACGCGACGGTGGACACGGCCGTGCAGGCGATGAAGAAGGGGGCCCACGACTACATCGTCAAGCCGTTCAACCCGGAAGACCTCTCGCTGACGATCCGGAAGATCATCGAGCACCAGAAACTGGTGAAGGAGAACCTCTATCTCCGGAAGGAGCTGAAGAAACAGTACCGGCTCCACGATCTGGTGAGCAAGAACCACAAGATGATCGAGATCTTCGAGCTCGTCAAAACCGTGGCGAAGAGCAACTCGATCGTGCTCGTCCAGGGGGAGAGCGGAACGGGGAAGGAGCTCCTGTCCCGGGCCATCCACATGGAAAGCCCTCGCCGGGACGAGCCCTTCGTGTCGGTTTCGTGCGCCTCCCTTACGGAGAGCCTGCTGGAGAGCGAACTGTTCGGGTACGAAAAGGGGGCTTTCACGGGGGCGGACCAGGCCCGGAGCGGAAAAATCGAGCTCGCCAAGGACGGCACCCTCTTTCTCGACGAAATCGGCGACATCAGCCTCAAACTGCAGATGGACCTGCTCGGGGTCATCGAGCTGAGGGAGTTCCGGCGCGTCGGGGGGACCCAGCTGATCCCGATCACCTCCCGGATCATCGCCGCCACGAACCGGGATCTCGCGAAGGCGATCCAGGAAGGGAAGTTCCGGGAGGATCTCTATTACCGGCTGAACGTCATTTCGGTCCACATTCCCCCCCTCCGGGAAAGGAAGGAGGATATTCCCCTGCTCGTGGAGCATTTCATCGAGCGGTTCAACATCGAGATGGGGAAGAATGTCGATGGACTGGCCGAGACCGCCATGCGAACGCTCATGGACTACCACTGGCCGGGGAACGCGCGCGAATTGCGGAACGTGATCGAGAGGTCGATGGTGGTCACGAAGGGGAGGATGATCCTCGATACCGACCTGAGCCTCCCGCAGGCGCCCGGGGTGCAAAACAGCCGCGGCAAGTCCCTCTCCGAAATGGAAAAGGAGCATATTCGCCAGGTCCTCCACGACAACAAGTGGAACATCATCCGGTCCGCCCAGGTTCTCGGGATCGACCGCGTGACGCTCTACAACAAGATCCGGAAATATGAATTGAAGAAGGAACCCGTGTTGAATACGTAAACTTGCCGGCGAATTCTTCAACACCGCAACCACCGGGAAAAACTAGCGATAATTTTTCAACAGGGAGACTGTAGAGATTTTCAACACTCCCCTTCCCCAGGCCGTCCCTTCCCTCCTTCCCCGCCAACTGGAAATCGCTATTTTTCCGGGGAAATAAGAGCCTTTTCTCTCCTTCCATCCGTTCGGGCACGCTCATTGCAATATAAAGGGGCGAGACAAGAGAGGAGGTGGAGAAAATGGTATACATCGTCCTCGCCATCGTTTACCTCGCCATGGGGGCGTGGATGGGTTTCCGGACCGCATGATGGATACCGCCTGCGGAAAAAGGGGTGCGCCGATGTCCGATGAAAAGTGCCCGTTTCTCGAAATGACGACGGTGACTTATTGCAAGGCCTTTCCCGTCAAGAAGATGATCCCGCTCGACCGGTCCATCTCGGCGAAAGGCATGTGCCACACCGGGAACCACCGACTCTGCTCCGCCTTCCGGGAGCTCGAAGGTCCCGGAACCATGACGGAAAGCGTGCGGGGTTTCCTGCTCCGCCACGACTACTACTTCCATCCCCGCCACGTGTGGGTCGCCCCCGGGAAGGAAAACGAGACCGAGGCAAGAGTGGGGGCGGACGATTTTGCGCGGCGGCTCGTCGGGAAGATCGACCGAATCTCCCTCCCGCCGGAAGGTTCCCCCGTGCGGGAGAACAGCGTCTGCTTCCTCCTCCACTCCGGCGACAGGACGGCCCGGATGGTGGCGCCGGGCGACGGAATCGTCAGGGCGATCAACAAGAAAGTGGTCGACGACCCGGCAACCATCAACCGCGACCCCTATGAAGAGGGATGGTTGTTCTCGTTGCACGTCGCCGGCGAATGGATCCCCCGCCTGTACCACGGGAGCGTGGCGCAACAGTGGCTCGGCTGGGAGGCGGAAAGGCTCCAAAGGACGTTCAGCAGCGACCTGGGAATCACCGCGACGGACGGGGGGGAAGCCCTTTCGGACATCAGCAGCCGGTTGAACGAGGCGCAATGGAGCAGGATCGTCGCCCTGTTCCTGGGATAAGGAGGTAATGGAAATGGTGCTCATTCTCGTACTCGCAACGATCGCCGCATTCCTCCTCATCGAACTCGCGTATCGGATGTGGAGCAGAAGGGTGAAAGAGAAGGCGGGCGGAGCCGTACCGGCGGTGAGGGCCGCCCTCGTGCCGGTTGCGCTCCCCGAGTTCCGTCTTCCCGGGGGGCTTTTCTACCATAGCGGGCACACCTGGGCCCACCTTTCGCCGTCGGGAGAGGCGCAGATCGGCCTCGACGATTTCGCGCAGGGAATCATGGGGAGAATCGACCGGATCGAGCTCCCCCGGCCCGGCACGCTGCTCCGGCAGGGCGAAAAGGCCTTCACCGTGGTCCAGGGGAGCAAGAAGATCGACTTCGTCTCCCCCGTCGACGGGATCGTCAGCGCCGCGCACGACGGCGTGAACGCGGACACCGGGAGGATCAGCAAAGACCCGTATCATTCGTCCTGGCTTCTCGCCGCGATGCCGACCAATCTCACGCACAACATCAAAAAGCTCAAGATCGCGGGGGACGCCGCGGCCTGGCTCGAAAGGGAACTGATGGTCTTCCTCGAGTTCATCACGCTCCACCGGGCGACCCCGGCGGAAGTGGGAATCACGATGCAGGACGGAGGCCACTGCATCGAGGGAGTCATGGAAAAGATCGACGGGGAGCTCCTGCAGCTCCTGGTCCGGAAGTTCTTCCGGTAGGGGCACCGGTCCGAACGGGGCCCCATAACGACTGGAGGGATACCGATGAGCGTCAACCGACGGGATTTCCTGAAACTTGCCGGCGTGACGGGCTGCAGCCTGCTTGCGGGCGCTCCCCGACGTTCGGAGGCGGCCATGGCCAGCACCGAGTTCTACGGAATGCTGGTCGACACGACGAAATGCATCGGCTGCCGCAGCTGTGAGGAGGCGTGCAACGAGCAGAACGGGTTGCCTAAACCGGAGGTCCCCTTCTCGAGCGACAGCGTCTTCGAGCAGAAGAGGGACACCTCCCCCGGCGCGTTCACGGTGCTCAACCGCTATCCGAACGCGAAAAACCCGGGCAGCCCGGTCTTCGTGCGGAGGCAGTGCCTGCACTGCTGCCAGCCCGCCTGCGCCTCGGCATGCCTGACCAAAGCGATGGAAAAAACCTTGGAAGGGCCGGTCATCTACCACAAGGACCGGTGCATGGGGTGCCGGTACTGCATGATCGCGTGCCCCCACAACATACCGAAGTTCGAGTACGAAAGCGCCTTCCCGTACATCCGGAAGTGCATCTTCTGCTACGACCGGCTGAAAGCCGGCGGGCGTCCCGCCTGCGTGGATGCCTGCCCCGAGAACGCCTCCCTCTTCGGGACGAGGAGGGATCTGCTCGAGATCGCCCGGACCCGGATCTACGAGAACCCCGACAAGTACGTCCACCACATCTACGGGGAGCACGAGGTCGGTGGCAGCGGGACCATGTACCTCTCCGCCGTCCCGTTCGAGAAGCTCGGGTTAAGGACCGACCTGGGGACGACGCCCTACCCGGAGCACACGTCGGGATTCCTGTACGGCGTCCCCCTTGTCTTCGTTTTGTGGCCGTCCCTCCTCATCGGCCTGAACTATCTCGCCGAAAACGGGAACAAGGGGAAAAACCATGAAGAGGAAGAATAACGACACCGGGAGGGCGCGGAATGCCCTCCATGCCGTCCGCGAGTTCGCGCGGTTCCTCGCTTCCGAGATGAAGCCGAAGGGGAAGATCGGGACGCCCTTCAACGTCATCACCGGCACGATCATCGTGGTCGGGATCGCCCTGATCGCGATCCGGTTCTACTTGGGTCTCGGGGCCGTCACGAACCTCTCCCAGGACTACCCGTGGGGGATCTTGAAAGGGTTCAACCTGTTCGTCGGCGTGGCCTTCGCGGGGGGCGCCTACGTGCTGACCTTCGTCGTCTACATCATGAAATTAAAGAAGTACGAGCCGATCGTCCGGGTGACGGTCCTGAACGGATTCCTCGCATACGTGTTCTACGCCGGGGCGCTGCTCCTCGAGCTGGGACGCCCCTGGAACGTCGTGAACCCGATCATCGGCAACTCGTTCGGCTTTAGCTCGGTCCTCTTCCTGATTGCGTGGCACTTTCTTCTGTACATAATCTGCGAGTTCATCGAGTTTTCCCCGGCCGTCGCCGAGTGGCTGAACTGGGAGAAGGCCCGCAGGGTCGTGGAGAAGATGACGATGGTAACGGTCATCTTCGGCATCACCCTCTCCACGCTCCACCAGTCCGGGCTGGGGGCGCTCTTTCTTCTGGCGCCCGCCAAGATCCACCCGCTGTGGTATTCGAACTACATCCCGGTCCTCTTCTTCGTGTCGAGCATTTTCGCCGGGCTGTCGATGGTGATCATCGAGAGCACCTTCACCCATAAGGTCTTCCATGACAAGATCGGCAATACCCTGCGCGCCTCCCACGACGACATCCTCCTGGGTCTCGCCAAGGGTTGCATCGGCGCGCTTTTCGCCTACCTGTTCCTGAAGGTCATCGAAATGGTCCACGGCGGGCACTGGGACCTGCTCGCCACGCCGATGGGCTACTGGTACCTGGTGGAGGTCGTAGGCTTCGTGGTGCTCCCGATCTTCCTGTTCGGGGCCGCGATCCGGAGGCGCAGCGTGAGACTCGTCCAGTTCACGTCGTTCTTCACGGCGCTCGGGGTGATCCTCAACCGGCTGAACGTATCCGTCATCGCGTTCAAGTGGTACGCGCCGGTCCGGTACTACCCCTCCTGGATCGAGATCTGGGTGACGCTCGCCGTCATCAGCATGGAACTGTGGGTGTTCCGTTGGGTGATCAACAGGATGCCGGTCTTCACGGAACACCCGAAGGCAGCGAAGGAGGAGATTATCCCCGTCGCGGAGGTGGTGAGATGGAAGGCTTCAGCTTCGTAGACATCTATGCTACGAAAGGGATCGAGTACCTGATCGTCATCGGGTTCCTGGCCACGTTCGTGTTATTCTCCTGGTACGTTGCGCTCCGGGGAGAGGAACCCAGGGAGGCAAGGCACACCGCGGAGTTCTTCGAGTGGTTCCGGGTCCCCAGGGAGTTTCTCTTCCACCAGGGGCACGGATGGGTGAAAGCCGGGAACGAGGGTGTCGTGACCGTGGGCCTGGACGACTTCGCCCAGAAGCTCGTCGGGAAGGTCGATTTCATCGATCTGCCCTCCGTCGGGTCCAGGCTGGCCCAGGGGGAGAAGGGGTGGGTCCTCCGGGCGGGCGCCCAGGCCATCCCCATGCTCTCCCCGCTCGACGGCGAGGTCGTGGCGGTGAACGAGGAAGCCGCGCGCTCCCCGGAAATCGTCAACGAGGACCCGTACGAAAAGGGCTGGCTGCTCAAGGTCCGCCCGGCGAGGCTCGCGGCGAACCGGACGAACCTGCTCACGGGACGCCTCGCGCGGAGGTGGACGGAAGAGGCCCTGCACGAACTTCGTCACACGATGGGAGGGAACCTGGGACCGCTCTACCAGGACGGCGGAACCACGCTGCCCGTATACCTGAACGGAGGGGCCGCCACCACCGTGAGCGCCCGGGCGATGTACGGGGAAGGCTGGGAAACGAAGGTGAGGGAACAGTTCCTCACGGAAGGGATGTCCTGATCAGGCCATCGACCGGGATGGAATCCGGTCGCATGAGCGAGAAACCGGAGGGAATCCGGCAACCCAGGGGCCAACCTTTATCCAGCGGATCCGCAAGCGTTCCCCCTCACCATTCCTTCTCCTGATCCCACATTCGGAGAGCCGGATCATGGAACCGGAATGTTCGCTTCCCGCTTATTGCGGCGAAAAGGGACCGGAGGCCATCGTGAACCGGGTGATCCCGGTCAAGGAGATAAAACCGGTATTGCCCGGTAGGCCATCCGCGGATGATTCCTATTTCTTCCAATTTCTTGATCTCCCTGACGACGCTTTTTATGTCGGTTCTCGTATACCGGGAAATCAGCCTCGGGTTGAGCGGTTCTTCCGGATACTCGAAAAAGAGAGCGAGCGTCCTGTATAGCGCTGTGGATGAAAACAGATTCTCGA